>DAOWDM010000060.1 GCA_030639035.1 Alphaproteobacteria bacterium | reverse complement strand
CCGTCAGCTATTACAAGTCTTCTTTCAAAACTTGGAACTTCTGAGTCTGTAGAGCCTTGTACTATTGAAGAGCTTGCAGATTCTTTTGATATTTCTGCTTTTGGCAGGGCTCAACCGAAATTTGATGCTTCTGATATTGATGCAATAAACAGACGTGTAGTTCATAATATGTCGTTTGAAAAAGCAAAAGCCAAACTATCAAAACTTGGCTTTGAAAATGTAGATGAAGTTTTTTGGAACTCAGTTCGTCCGAATTTGGAAAAAATCACTGATATTTCTATATGGTGGGAAATCTGCCGTGGAACTGTTATCCCTGTGATTGAAGACAAGACTTTGACGGACAAAGCCGCTGATTTGCTTCCTCCTGAACCTTGGGACGATAAAACATGGAAAACATGGACAAAGCTTGTTCAGGAAGAAACTAATTGTAAAGGAAAGAAACTTTTTCACCCGATAAGGCTTGCCTTGACTGGTTTTGAAAAAGGACCTGAACTAAAAGTTCTACTTCCGCTAATAGGAAGAAAACACGCCGTTGACAGGTTAAAAGGTCTGTCTCTTGGAGGAAACTAAATTGTCTTTGATGCTCACCAACACAATGTCCCGTAAAAAGGAAGAATTTAAACCGATTGAATCTGGCAAAGTCGGAATATATGTATGCGGACCTACTGTTTATGACAGAGCCCATATTGGGAACGCTCGTTCGGTGGTGTTTTTTGATGTTTTATATAGGCTTTTGAAACAGCTGTATCCTGTCGTTTGTTACGTTCGCAATATTACAGATGTTGATGATAAAATTAACGCTAAATTCAAAAAAACATGCGAGCCTATTTCATCTATAACAAAACGCACAACTGCAATGTTTCACGAGGATATGAGTGCATTAAACGTTCTTTTCCCTGATGAAGAACCAAGAGCTACCGAGCATATTGATGAAATGATTGCTCTTGTAGAAAGACTGCTTGAAAACGGCAATGCGTATGAAGCAGAGGGACACGTTCTTTTTGACGTGTCATCAATGCCTGAATACGGGCGTTTATCAATACGCTCTCAAGATGAAATGCTTGCAGGTGCTAGGGTTGAAGTCGCTTCATATAAACGTGATTCTGCTGACTTTGTTTTATGGAAACCATCGGAAGACGATTTACCTGGTTGGGAAAGTCCGTGGGGCAGGGGGCGTCCTGGTTGGCATCTTGAATGTTCTGCAATGAGTTTGCGTTATCTTGGCAAGGTTTTTGATATTCATGGCGGAGGGCAAGACCTGATTTTCCCTCATCATGAAAATGAAATAGCACAGTCTTGCTGTGGAAATAATACGGAAACTTATGCAAATTACTGGGTGCATAATGGTCATTTGATAGTCAACGGCGAGAAAATGTCTAAGTCTTTAGGTAACTTTTTCACGGTTAAAGAAGTGCTTGAGAAAGCTCAAGGTGAAGCTATAAGATTCTGTTTAATTTCAACGCATTACAGGCAGCCGTTAAACTGGACTGACAAGGCTTTAGAGCAGGCAAAATCTGCAATGGACAGGTTCTATACCGCTTTACGCAATGTAGAAAACATCAAAGCTGAAAAAGTTGAAATTCCGCAGAATGTTATGGAAGCACTGAAAGACGATGTAAACACACCTCTAGCAATTTCTCATATGCACGAAATTGTTTCAGAGCTTAACAAGTGCAAAAATGATGCAGAAAAAGCTTTGCAAAAAGGAAAGCTCCTTGCATCTGGCGGATTGCTAGGACTGTTCAAAGAAAATCCTGAAGAATGGTTCAAAGGGAAAATTACATTTAGTGATACAGTTACTATTCAAGACCATTTTCATATCGAACTTACAGATTCTAATGGAAAGGTAATTCAGGTAAGAGATTCAAAAACAGACGCACTCATGGTAGAAAGAGCAAAAATAGACGCACTCATTGCAGAAAGAGTAGAAGTACGAAAAGCAAAGAATTTCGCAAGAGCAGATGAAATTCGTGATAAATTAAAAGTTTTGAACGTTGTTTTAGAAGACACGCCTTCAGGAACTATATGGAAGTATGGAAAATAGATTTTTAAAAATTGTAATTCTGCTGGCTGTTTTTGCTGTAACAGTTCCTTTCGCTGCTGCTCAAACTCCAAACCAATACAAAGGAAGAATTCACCGATTTGGTGGAATAAAAAACACTAGGATAAAAAGAACTGTTAAACGAACTAACCGCATGAGAAAAACGGTTAAAAAACAAAGCGGTGCAGGGGGAATCTCAGTTTCTAGCTCAACTAAAAAACAAGCAGATTCTGGAAAAATCGCAGGAGTTGGTGATTTTTATGAAAGACCAAAAGCAAAAAAAACTCGCATAGATTCTGTGGCAGAGCGTTTTCTTTTGCAAATGCGACGTGGTAGAATTAACCACAAAACCAGCACAGCACAGTCAATAAGGATAGGCTCAGAGCTACTATCCGCCTACATGCTCCCCAAGTAAAACCGCTCTTTTGCTCCATTACGTCGTTGTGTCTCTTGCTGAAATGCTCATGTACCTTAAGGTACACTCCGCTTCCATCAAGAGTCACGCCTAGTACTGGAACAAAATCTTCGATTTTTGAAAAACCGCTCTTTTGCTCCATTACGTCGCCCGAGAACCTTTCTTTCAATAATCTATCTATAGTTTCTTGCTTTAGAGGTAGCTTGAAGTAAAAATATATTTATGATTGATATGTTGTTGCTGTTTCTGTTATTCTTTTTAATCTGTCAGTTTAAAAAGGAAGTTGATTGTGAAAAGTAATGCGAGCGATCGGCTATGTAATATAGCTCTATTGGAGGACTTATCCCCAGAAAATAGGCGTGAGCTTGAAAAACTCTGCACATGGCATGTATATGACGTTGATGATATAGTTTTCGATAGCGAAACTGATTCTCGTGAAGTTTATTTCGTTGTAAGTGGTGCTGTTCGTATTGTAACAGACTCTCCTTATAAACGAGAAAAAGACGAGCAAGTTACTTTTGCTGAAATTTCCTCTGGAAATTATTTCGGTGAACTTGCTGCAATCGATAATTTACCTAGAAGTGCTAGAGTCATTTCTACAGAGACAACAGAGCTTGCGAGTCTTGGCGGGGCTGGTTTTTTGAAACTTGTTGCTAGTAATCCAAGCGTTTCTTTAAAGCTCGTAAAGCGTCTTGCAAAAATTATCCGCAGTCTTGATAAAAGAGTAGCTGAGTTAAGTACTCTTAGTGAAAGTGAACGTGTATATAGCGAGCTTATAAGAATTGCTCGTCCAGACCCAATTAATCCTGATAACTGGACGATTCCAAATATGCCGAAACATAATGAAATCGCAAGCTGGGCAGGGACTAGTCGCGAGACAGTTGCTCAGGTTATAGGTGATTTGGCTCGCACAGGAGTTGTTGAAAGACGTAACTTTGGTATGGCAATTAATGATTTGCAAAGACTCCGCCTACTAGCAAAATCTTCTCATTGAAAAATAAATAAAGTGTAAGGTAGCAGACTCTATTCGTGTGTTTTGACGAATCATTCTTTTTGACAAAAAGGTTGACATAAACAAGGCTGCATATAATATTGTAACAATAGGTTTGGTTTTAGTAAAAAATAGAGGAAAGATACGATGCCATTGTTTAGTAGAACTTATAAAATAAAAGATATTGATGACAAGGTTCTTTTTAAATCAGACAAAGTAAAAAGCCTTAAAGAATGCGTAGAGCTTGCTGTTAAAGAAAAGGTTAGTCTTAAAAAAGCATATCTTGAAGGTCTCGATTTTAGAGGAATAAATCTTGAAGGTGCAGATCTTGAAAAAGCTATTCTTAAAGAAGCAGACCTTAGAGATGCTAATCTTAAAGGAACCAATTTTCAAAATGTTAATTTTTGGGAGGCAAACCTTGAAGGAGCCAACCTTGAAAATGCCAACCTTAAAAATGCCTATCTTTTCCGAGCTAACCTTAGAAATGCTAATCTTGAAAATGCTTGTTTTGCAGAAGCTGATCTTATAGATGCTCGTTTCGATTATACAAAAATAGCAGGAACTGATTTTACTAACGCAGACCTTTCAAGTTTGACACGTAAGTCTATAGAAAGGGAAGCTACTAAAAGAGCTAGCGTTGCTAAAAAAGAAGATGAAACTGAAAAAGTTAAAAAAGCTCAAGCAATGATTAAGGCTGCTATGCAGAAGAGTAAAAACAGAGAATAAAATCCAAAGATTTTTATAAAAATACACTTTATGGTTGCTTTTCATTTCTATTTTTTAATAAATGTGGCTATTATTCAATGTGAAATTTTTATTTAGAGAAGTAAATATGTTGCATACATTTATCAAAACAATTCTTGTTGCTGTTACTGTGTTAGGAGGTGTTTTGGCAAGTTTCTTTTCGGCTTTTAGCAGTACGGTTGTTGAAAAAACTCCAAGTTAATTTGATGCTTTTTACAAATGATTTTTGAAATTATACATTTTCTGATATTGACGGTTTTTATTGTAGCCGTGGTGTATGCTGCTTGTATTGATATTATCAGTTATACAATTCCAAATTGGATATCAGTTTTAATCGTTCTAGCTTTTCCTGTCGCCGTTATTGTATCTGGTTCTGATATAGGAGGCGTTATCACAGGGCTATCGGTTGGAGCTGTTTTTATGATTGCTGGTGCAGTTCTTTTTTTTACAGGCATTTTCGGTGGAGGAGATGCAAAACTGCTTGCCGCTGTTTCAGTGTGGGTTGGTTGGGAGCAAACGTACTCTTTCATTATCAATATAGCTTTGGCAGGCGGAGTGCTTTCCATTCTTATTTTAATTTCTAGAAAAATCTTTAAAAAGCGAACACCATGGAAATGGGCGACTAAATTATTGTCTGATGATATGGGAGTGCCGTATGGGGTAGCAATAACTGTCGCTGCACTGATTTTTTTGTTTTCTGAATATAATTTACCAAATATTTGATATGCGTTTTAATGTGGGTTTGTCTAGTTATGGTTGTGTCTGTCGTTAAATAATTGCTAATAAGGCAATAAGTTACTGGAAATTATAATATATTTAGGATATATTTAATAAGTTGAAGTGATGAGTTGCTTTGTACTGATGGTATTAATTTTAAGGATCGTGAAAAAATATGCGACCAATAACTCTTTTACTGATAGTTGTAGCTTTGATTTTTTCAGGGCTTGCTGCCTTTGTTGCAAAGAAGGTTATATCAAGCAAGCAGACAGTGATAGTCGATGCTGATGGTGGTGTTGTAAAGGCAGAGCCAATGATAAAGGTGCTTATTGCTAAAAAGTCCCTTCCTGCAGGTTATGTCATTAAAAAATCAGATCTTAAATGGGTTGATTGGCCAGAAAAAAGCATATCTTCAACGCTTATAATCGGTGGAGAGGATTTCAAGCTTGATGAATTTGTCGGTACTGCTGTTGTTCAGGGCTTTCTTGAGGGAGAACCTATAGCTTCTAAAAGAGTTTTTTCTCAGGGGAAAACAAACTTTATGCCTGGATATATAACTCCAGGAAAAAGAGCCTTTAGTCTTTCTATTACAAAAAAAATGGGTATTACAGGGCATATAAAGCCAGGTGATAGGATAGATGTTATTTTAGTTGCTGATTTGAAAAAAGCTATTGCTTCACGAAACTCTTACAATCAAAACAATATGTTTTCTTTTTCAAGTGAGGCCGTTCTTCGTGATATTCGTGTTCTTGCTGTCGGTATTGAAGTCAATGATGTTGTTGGAAAAGAAACTTCAAGTGGTAAAAGCAAGGGAAAGAAAGTTGAAAAGAAAAAACCACCTAAAGCAATTACTTTAGAGGTAACTCCTAAACAAGCGGAAAAGCTTGCTATTGCAGATGCAATTGGTGAGCTAAAGCTCGTCTTGCGTAGTCTTTCATCTGGTAATGATGAACATGAAATGGACAGAGAATCATTTACTGGAGACCTTGAAGTTAGTGGTGCATTGAACGAGATTGTTAAAGGAAGAGGCGTTTCTGATTCTTCTTCAAAACCAAGCAGTATGTTTAATTCATCGGTTAAAAGGACTGCTCCATCTACAAGTGCAAAGATTCATCGTGGAATCCCTCTTTCTACAGGTGGTGGCGGTGCTGTTGCAGAAGAAGGAGGCATTAAGTAATGAAGTTAAAGTTAGTAGCTACAGCAGTGTTGGTTTTTGCTTGTATTACAAGTCCTTTGTATGTGAAAGCGGATATATCTTTACATGCTGCAAATTATAGAATTTGGGCTGAAGATAGTATGTCGTTGCCGTTTTTGGTTAAAAGCGATGTTTCTAATAAAGGGTATCATTCCTCGAAAACAGAAATAGCACTTGCGGCATATAGCGATGTTGCTCAGGCTGATTTTTTTGAAGATGAAACAGATGTTTCTGGTGATTTTTTCAATGATTCTGTAGAAAAAGCATCTAAAAAACAGAAAGCTCCTGTTCCAGAAACGTCAAAAACTATTAGTGTAGAGTTTATACCTGAAATTAAAGATGTTGTTGTTGAAAAAAAACAGGAAAACTTACCATCTATAGAAGCTGTAGATGAAATTGAAACATTAGAAAAAGTAGCATCAGAAGAAGTTGAGAAAAAAGCTCTTCCTACAGAAACTGTTTTGCATCCAATTAAATCCATTGCTGTCAAAGATGTAAAAATCGTTGAGGAAGCCCCCTCTGAAACACTTGCTAAAGATACTCTAGTTGATGATGAGTTGACAATTGAAGGCTTGAGGCTTCCTGTGCCTGTTAGTGTAGTTCCTATGCACTTTATTGAAGATGGTATAGAAGGGTATTCCAATGAAGATTATCCATCAGAAGCTATGCCTGCGGGTAAAGTTGATTCGCAGACTTTTGCTCCAATAAAGGTTGGCAGCTCTTCTGAAGAAGGAAAAATTATTTGTGTTCCACTCAATAAATCCTTGCTTGTTGATGTTCCTTCTGACGTAACAGATATCATTGTATCAAACCCTAATGTTGTTGATATTAACAAAATGAATTCTACTGCTTCTCTGCTTGGAAGAGGTGTTGGAAGCACAAATGTTCTGATGCTTGATAAAAAAGGTAAAGTTATTTCTCGCATGGAAGTAGAAGTAAAGCTTGATGTTGCTACCTTAAAAAAGACGATTGAAAAGATTGTCATAGGAGAACAGATAGGCATCTCTTCTGTAAACAACAGTATTATCCTTTCTGGAAGTGTTCGCAGTGATACAGCTGCCGCAAATGTTCATCAGATTGCTCGCAGGTTTGTTGAGGAAGATGAGAATATTGTAAATCTTATAACAGTTATTGGAGATCAGCAGGTTTTGATAAGAGTTCGTGTTTCAGAAATGAACAGGACTATTTTGAAAGAACTTGGAGTCAGAACTAGTTTCCAGCAGTCTTGGGACGGTGCATCAGGTTATGTTCTTAACTGGAACAGTGCTGCAAGCAACGGTTTGAATGCTGGAGGTTTGGGTGCAGATAATCTTTATGGGGCAACTCTTGGCAGGGGAAGTAATTTTTTCTCTCTGTTTCAGGCTCTTGAAAATACACAGCTTGTTAAAACTCTGGCAGAACCAAATCTTACTACCGTTTCAGGTGAAACAGCTAATCTTTTAGCTGGTGGTGAGTATCCTATACCTAAGTTTGACAGTGATGGAAATGTAACAATAGAATTTCGTCCTTATGGCATAAGCATGGCTTTCAGCCCTGTTGTGCTTAGTAGCGGGCGTATAAATTTGAAAATGTCTATTGAAGTTAGTGCTATTGCTGGAACAAGAGTTATTGCAAATATTACTGTTCCTGAAATGACGACTCGCAGATTTAACTCTACTGTTGAAATGCCTAGTGGCGGAAGCCTGATGATTGGCGGTTTGTTGCAGAACGATATAGCAAGTACTATGAATGGTGTGCCAGGTATAAAAGATACTCCAATACTTGGAGCATTGTTTAGGTCAGAAGCTTTCCAGAGAAACGAGACGGAGCTTGTTGTTACAGTATCGTCATATATAGTTGAACCTAAAGATCCAAATAGTTTTGCTTCTCCTACAGATGGTTTTGTTCCTTCAGGAGACCTCGACCGTATCTTTTTTGGAAGAATGCGTAAGGTCTATTCAGGTGAAATTGGTAAGCCAGAAGCGGAAGCTATCGAAGGACCTATTGGTTATATTATGGAATAACAAAACGGGTGGTGAGGGATTATGATGTATAAAAAAACAACTGTCCGTATGAGCATGTTCTTGGCTGTTTTGGTCTTTGCAGCAGGCTGTTCAGGTGGAAAAATTGAGCCAAGAGATTATCGAAAATCTCATCGAATCATTGTTGAAGAGGAAGTAATATCTTTATATCTGAATACAAAAGATGATTCTGTTGACAAGAATGATTCCGCAAAAGTTAAAGCCTATGTAAATAACTATATTAAAAAAGGCGAAGGTAGCGTTGAGATTGAAGCTTATTTCTATGAAGGTGAAAAAAAAGCTGCAAGAAAAAGAGCTTTTGCTGTAGCAAATGAACTTATTAAACATGGCTTAAGACGGGAAGAAATTACAGTCAGGCCTCTTCCTGCTTCTAATGAAGAAAACAGTGAGTCGATTATGTTAAATTATAGAGCATATAAGGTTAATGTTCCTCAATGTGGACATTGGGGGGATTGGAAACAAGCTTACACGTGGGGCAATCAGATTGATGATAATTTTGGCTGTGCAACACAAAGAAATATAGGCTTGATGGTTGCTAATCCAAGAGACCTTATAAAAATGAGAAACAAGCAGGGACGTTCAGGTGCTCGTGGTATTGATGTTTTAGGGAAATATGTAACGGGTGCAGAAACGGCATCTCAAAGTGCAGTTGATGCTGCTCTTACTGCAGGTGATGATTAATATGAATAGTATGAACCTGATTAGATGTAATTGTTTCATAATAAGCAGAGGCTAGTTATGATTTACAGAATTAAAATAGATATTTTTGTTGACGGTGAAGATACAAAAGCTGTCTTTGAAGAAGCAAAACAAGATAGAAGACTTGTTCGCTCAAAAGTTAATATTTTGGCTGGTGGTTTAAAGTCCGCCCCAGATTATTATAAAAAAGCTACAACTCCTGATGTGCTGATTGTAGAAGAAGTCGGCGATGACAAAGAAATGATAGAAGACCTTGCTCGTCTTGCTGAGGTTTGCGAACCTACAACTAAGGTTGTAATTGTAGGTCATCTTAATGATATTTCTTTATACAGAATGTTGATTCAACAGGGTATTAGCGAGTACCTTCTTTATCCTATAAATGCTGTTCAGGTGTTGGAAACTCTTGATTCAATATTGATTGATCCTGATGAACCTCAAGTAGGAAAAGTAATAGCTTTTTATGGAGCTAGAGGAGGGGTAGGGGCAAGCACAATTGCTCAGAATACTGCTTGGCTTCTTTCTCAGAAGAGAAATGATGAAGTTGCTCTTATTGATACAGATTTAGCATATGGCACTTCAGCTTTGTCTTTTAATGTTGATACAAGGCAGACATTGGTCGATGCTATTTCTCAGACGAAAAGGCTGGATTCTGCTTTGCTTGATAGATTTATGGTGAAACTAGACGGCGGAATGATGCTGCTTAGTGCTCCAGCAAAACTTGAAAGTAATATACCTATAAGTATCGAAGCTATTGAAAAGGTGCTTGACCTTGCTCGTGAAATGGCATCATGCGTTATTGTTGATATACCGCATAAATGGTCTCCGTGGATTGATAGAGTGCTGACTGATGCTGATGAAACAGTTATTGTGGCAACGCCAGATTTAAGCAATTTCAGAGATGTTAAAAGTATAGTGGATTCTGTTGGTAAAAAACGTGGTGAAGATTCTCCTTTGACAATTCTTTTTAATTTTGTTGATGCTTACAAGAAAACACAATTATCGCAAAAAGATTTTCATGAAACACTTGGAATAAAACCAAAAGCATTGATTCCGTTTGATCCTGCGTTGTTTGGGGTTGCTTCTAATAATGGGCAAATGCTTGCTCAGGTAAATAAATCACATAAAGTAGTAGAAATATTGCAAGATTTTGCTTGTGAAATTTCTGGTTGGGAAGAATCTGTTAAAAAACAGTCATCAGATGAAACTCTGATGGAAAAATTTAATACATGGCTTAAGTCTTAAAATAACGGTGTTTTAAAAGTATGTTCGGTAAACGCTCATCAAAATCTGCAAAGAAAGTTGCTCCAAAACCGTCTTCTCCTCCAATTGAGGTTGAAAAAGAAGAAGCTGTTGCTGCACCTACACCTGAGCCTGAGCAGATTGAGGAAGAGACTGTTAGACCTATTGTAGACAGTGAAGAAGATACTAGACTTAGTGATATCAAGATAAGTGTATTTAATGACCTTATCAACTCTGTCGACCTTACTGAAATTGCCAAGCTTGAACAAGGTCAGGTGCGAGAAGAAATCAGTGATATTGTTGCTGAAATTATCAGCATGCGAAACCTTGTTCTTAGTGATGAAGAGCAGAATCTTGTTATTTCAGATATTTGCAACGATATTCTTGGGCTTGGTCCTTTGGAGCCTTTGCTTGCTCGTGATGACATTGCCGATATCATGGTAAACGGAGCTGGTAAGGTATATATTGAAGCTAATGGTAAGATGGAGCTTACTGATATTAGATTCCGTGAT
>DAOWDM010000097.1 GCA_030639035.1 Alphaproteobacteria bacterium | reverse complement strand
TTTGCAAAAGGCATATAGGTATAAATAACGTCAGGTTTTTCTTTTCTAATTTTCCAGAAAAGCCTCCAGAAAAATAATATATCCCAGAAACCTTTTTTTTTCAGACAGCAAACTTCGATTCCTGCATTTTTGATTGGAGTTGCAAAAGAACCTCCAGGGAAAAATGTAAGGACTTGAACGTCTATATTTCTCTTATGCAGATTTTTTGCCAGAATGGAAAGCTGCCTTTCCATACCGCCTGAATGCAAAGAAGGAAGCATAAACATTACTTTCATCTAAAAACTATCCTTTTAAAATCTTCATACGACAGTAGATAAAGCTCGTTACTTTTTTGATATACTATCATAAACTGCCATAATCTTATTGGTTTGTTTT
Source organism: Alphaproteobacteria bacterium (assembly GCA_030639035.1). GTDB lineage: Bacteria > Pseudomonadota > Alphaproteobacteria > DAOWDM01 > DAOWDM01 > DAOWDM01. The sequence goes on along the minus strand of DAOWDM010000097.1, from coordinate 1,953 downwards.
ACAGCATCACAGTTTTTTATTATCCATGTTCGTGCTGATTTTGTGATTTTATCGGTTTTTTCTTTATTATTTAGTAGATTAACGGCTGTTTTAGCTATTGTTTTTGAGTCGTTAGCTCTTACTAGAAAACCTGTTTCTTTATTGGTTATAATTTCCTCATAAATGCCTGAATCTGTGGCTATTACAGGAGTTCCAACTATCATTGCTTTTAAGGCATCGTATCCTAAAGGCTCATTTTCTTTCAAGGAAATGAATAAATCACATGATGAAATCAAAGACTCGATTGGATTTTTGCGTTTGATTGTTTTGATGTTTTTCGTTTGAACATCTATATCATTATCATTGCTGACAATCAGAAAGATTATTTCTTTTTTATCAAAATCGTTTTTTATCAATGATGCTGTTTCAATAATCATATCGGAGTCGTTCTTATCAGCAATGCTGTCAAAAAATCCTATAATAAAAACGTCTTTAGAGACTTTTATATCTTTTAAAAGCTTTTTTCTGGCTTCTTTTTGCCTGCTGAATGGAGTCTTTGTATTCAAAAGAGGAAAAATAATTTCTGTATTTGAATAAATACTTGGTGGCATTGCTTTTTTGATAAAAAATGACGGACAAAGAATTTTCTTTGCATACCCTGATGATATTCTAATGCTTTTTGTCGGAGTGAAAATAGTGTGCTGATGCCATATTTGCCTGCTTCTTGCGAGTACAGAAGGTACAGCCCATAACGCATGAAGACGCTCGTCATTTGTATGGATAATTGCTAGTTTGTTTTTTATTAAAAACCGCATAATTAACCAAGTAGTCTTTAAAAAATCCGTGATGTTTATGCTGTTTACAGAAAGTGCTGGTATTTCCAAAAGCTCATAATCAAGCCGTTTTTTATTAAGAATTTTTGCTAAATCTCCTTGCTGATGCAACAACACCAAAGGCTTATATCTTAAGCGGTCAAGGTTTTTTATTAATTCTAGAGTGGAAAGAGCAGCGTTGTCGATTCTATCTCCCATAAAAGGAAAACACACAAAAGGTATTGATTTGTTTTTTTTCATTACTCACCTTATAAAAAGCTAATTATAGCATTACATGCTTGCACTTTATGTTGCTTCAGTGTACATCTGCTTGTCTATAAATTTTAAATTTCTTTGAGTGTCGCACCCTTGGAGGCAGCACTTCAATTAAAAAGGAAAAAACTAATGAGTAAAAAAACTTCTATGGAAGTCGCAGTACGAGAAGGAGCAGGTAAGGGGGCAGCTCGGGCTTTACGTCGTGAGGGACTTGTCCCAGGCGTAATTTATGGCGATAAAAAACCTCCTGTTATGATTTCTGTTAACCCTCTTCAATTAAAACGTGAAATGAGTACAAAAGGTTTCTGGACACGTCAGTTTGATTTGAATGTTGGTGGTAAAAAACACACTGTTTTGTGTCAGGACGTGCAGAGACACGTTGTTTCTGATACTCCTATACATATTGATTTCTTGCGTATCAGTAAAGACAGTATTCTTACTTTGGATATTCCAGTAAGACTTATCAACGAAGATATTTGTGTTGGTATTAAGCGTGGCGGTACTCTTAATATTGTTCGTCGTACAGTTGAAGTGAACTGTAAAGCAGCAAATATTCCTGATGAGTTTGTTTTTGACCTTGCAAAAGCTGATCTTAACGACAGTATTCACATCAGTGCTATTGAACTGCCTAAAGGTGTAGTGCCAACTATTTCTGATCGTGACTTTACAATTGCTTCTATTGCTGTACCTAGTGGTATTGGCAAAAGCGATGAAGAAGAAGCAGAAGGTGAAGAAGGTGCTGAAGCTGAAGCTGAAGGCGAAAACAAAGAAGAAAAATAGGAACTATTTAAGATGTTTCTTGTGGTGGGGCTTGGCAATCCAGGACGTGATTATTCAGGGAATCGCCACAATATCGGATTTATGGCGGTGGACGAGATTGTCCGCC
>DAOWDM010000008.1 GCA_030639035.1 Alphaproteobacteria bacterium | reverse complement strand
TTCAGCGATCCGGCGGCGGCGTTTCGCGGATTGGCAAAAGGAGACTCATTCCCTTTTGCTCTTTCCTTGTTTAGCTTTTCAGCCTACAATAAACCGTGCAGAATAAATTTCTTACACTTTACCTCATTATCAGTATACATAAATTTTGCATACTTATCTAGTTTTAATTATTTTTTAAGTTGCTTTTATAGAAAAATCGCAGTATAATTTTGAATATTTCACTTTCTTGCACACCACCTAACTGCATGTAATTACTACGTTTTTTCGCTCCATCCCTAACCTAATCACCAATATAACATCTAGCAGTTATCAATTCCTTAATTTTAACAAAAAAACACATCATTTATGTTTGTTTTTTACATTATAAACACGATTACACCACAATTGACCTTGACAGTTTGTATTTTAACTCTTCACATGTTACGATTTTTAGCTGAATACCACAAAAGAGTCTAACCACTGGCAAAGACACAGAAAACTGCGGTTTTTAACGCTACATCACTTGTTAGAACAGCAAGAAAAAACATTAGTTGTCATACTTAGTAAAGAACTAGAAACCAATAGAAAACCATAATTTATATTGCTAATACAGATTTTTCCCGAGTCGTTTTATTTATAACTATGAAAAAAACAGAAAAGTCTACATTTAAGTCTTTTTGCAATCGTTCAAAAGCACAATAAAAAACTCCCAACTGTTTAAAAAAACGATTTTATGCCATAGTTTCTATTGCTTAGAAATTATACAGACATCAACTATAAATAAACTTGAAAATACAATCGGATTTTTCTCGCTTTGCAGGTGATTTTTCTGTTAATGTTCTTTTACTTTATTAAAGCAAGCGTGTTTTAAGAATCCCCTTAAATACTTGTGAGCAAATTGAGAATAAGAGCAGCACAATGGTAAAAGACCAGAATCTTGAAAACTCAAAGAGACCGACTCTTACAGAGAGTCGCAAAGAAATAGACCTTATAGACAATACTATTCATGACCTAATCATGAAAAGAACAGAGATAGTGTCTGATATCGCTACTATTAAGGCAGAAAAGAAACAAGCCTCCAATAAAGATGCGTTGAAAATTCTACAGCCAGAGCGTGAAGCTGCGATTCTACGTCGCCTTGTTTCTCGTCATAAAGGAAAATTTTCAAAATCGGCTCTTGTGAGTATTTGGAGGGAAATTTTTGGTTCTTTGGTGCAGATACAGGGGAGCTTTCCAATAGCTGTATTTATGCCAAAACGTGGTGCTGGATATTTGGAAGTAGCAAGGAAACAATACGGCTCTTGTGCAGAAACATTACCTATGACATCTGCTGGACAGGTTGTTTACGCTGTTAGCGAAGGCAAGGCTGAAATTGGAATCGTCCCTATTATTGAGGAAGACGACAAAGACCCTTGGTGGATAAAAATAGTTTCTGAGTTAGATGAAAAGCCAAGAGTTATTGCAAAACTACCATTCAACGAATCTGGTTCAGGACATTACAACGAGCAGCAAGCTTTAGTTATTGCTATGATGAATCAAAGTGCTACTGGCAATGACCGTTCTTTGATTATTGTTGAAGTTGAAGAAAACGTAAGCAGAGCAAAGCTTAAATCAATATTAAAAAAAGAAAATCTGCCTTTCAATGTTGTTCTTGATACAAGAAAATTGACTGATGGAATTTACCTGCATGTAGTTGAACTTGCAGACTATGTTGCTTTTGATGATAAACGTCTTAAGCAGATAGTAGAAAATGAAAATAACAACGTTAGCAGAGTTCTAAAACTTGGCGGATATGCTGTTCCATTTTCTGAAAAAGATTTATGTTCATAAAATCTAAAATTACTATAGTATGATCGCACTATTAAAAATTATGACACCTAAAATATAGAGGAATGAAATTATGACAGGTGAAAAAAGAGCAAAACATCAACGTCCTACAACACGTTCATGGGCAGAACCTTTCAAAATTAAAATGATTGAACCAATTAAAATGATGACACGTGAAGAACGTGAAAAATCAATTGCTAAATCTGGTTACAATACTTTTCTTTTGGATTCGGAAGATGTTTACATTGATCTTTTGACCGATTCTGGCACTTCTGCAATGAGTGACCGTCAGTGGGCAGCTTTAATGATGGGTGATGAAGCCTATGCAGGAAGCAGAAACTTCTACAACATGGTTGAGACTATTCAGGAATATTACGGATACAAATTCGTAGTTCCAACTCATCAGGGACGTGGTGCTGAGCATATTCTGTCTCAGTCTATGATTAAAGAAGGCGATTACGTTCCTGGTAATATGTATTTCACAACAACTAAATTCCATCAGGAACACGCTGGCGGTAAGTTTGTTGATATTATTATTGACGAAGCTCATAAAGCTACAAGCTCATGCCTGTTCAAAGGCAACGTTGACCTTGAAAAACTTGACAAGCTTGTTAAAGAAGTTGGTGCTGACAAAATTCCATACGTAAGCTTGGAAACAAATGTAAACATGGCAGGTGGACAGCCTGTTAGCATGAAAAACATGAAAGAGCTTTCTGAATACTGCAGAAAACACGGAATCGCTGTCATGCTTGACGCAACTCGTGCAATCGAGAATGCTTACTTCATTAAAACTCGTGAAGAAGGCTATGCTGACAGAACTATTGCTTCACTTCTTAAAGAAATCTGCTCATACACCGATGGTGCTACAATGAGTGCGAAAAAAGACGGTCTTGTAAATATTGGCGGTTTCTTAGCTATCAATGATGAAGAACTATTCGTAAAAGCCAAAAACATGGTTGTTGTTTATGAAGGTCTGCACACTTACGGTGGTATGGCTGGTCGTGACATGGAAGCTTTGGCACAAGGTATTCGTGAAGCAGTAGATTATGATTACATCAGCTACCGTGTTAAGCAGGTTCAATATATTGGTGAAAAACTTGAAGATTGGGGCATTCCTATTGTAACTCCAGTAGGCGGACACGCAATTTATCTTGATGCAAAACGCTTCTTGCCTCACATTGCTCAGAAAGATTTCCCAGCTCAACGTTTGGCTGCTGCTCTTTATGTAGAGTCTGGTGTTCGTACTATGGAACGTGGAATTGTTTCTGCAGGCAGAAATGCTGAAACAGGTGAAAACTACCACCCAGAACTAGAATTAGTTCGATTGACATTCCCACGCAGAGTTTACACTCAATCTCACTGCGATATCATTGCAGAGAGCGTTGCGGATCTTTATGACAAACGTGATGAAATTAAAGGTCTTAAAATGGTATACGAGCCAGAAAACCTTCGTTTCTTCCAAGCACGTTTTGAACTGCTTTAATTAAGAATAAGCATTATACCCTCCCTCCAATATTGGGGGGAGGGTTTTTATATGGAGCAGCAATGAATGAGTGTTTCTAATGATAAACCATTGTTCAACCGTGTTGCTTTTATTGGCATCGGTCTTATTGGCTCATCTCTTGCCAGAGTTATAAAACAGAAAAAACTTGCCAAAACAACAATAGCTTGCGACATAGAAGAAGATGCAAGAGCAAAGGCTCTTGAACTTGGCATAGTTGATGAGGTTACAGCCGATTACATTGAAGCTGTACATGATGCAGATTTAGTAATGCTATGTATTCCTATTGGAGCTTATGCTTCAATTTCTAAGGTTATTGCTCCGCATTTGCAGTCAGGAACTATTGTTAGCGATGTTGGTTCTGTGAAAATGGCTGTGGTCAACAATGTGCTGCCTAATATACCTGACGGTATCCACTTTATTCCCAGCCACCCAATAGCAGGAACAGAAAATTCAGGACCAGAATCTGGTTTTGCAGAACTGTTTCAAGATCGCTGGTGCATAATTACTCCTTTAGCTGGAACTGATGAAAAAGCTATAAATCGTATTGAAAAACTGTGGGAAAGTGCTGGAATGAAAGTCCAGAGAATGGATCCTTCTTATCACGATAAAGTCTTGGCTATAACTTCTCATCTGCCACATCTTATTGCTTATTCTATTGTTGGAACAGCATCTAATCTTGAAGAACATTTAAAGCAGGAAGTTATTGAATATTCTGCCAGCGGTTTTCGTGATTTCACTCGCATAGCATCTTCTGACCCTGTTATGTGGAGAGATATTTTCTTAAACAATCGAGAAGCTGTTCTTGAGATACTGCAAAGATTCAACGAAGACCTTACAGCTTTACAAAGAGCAATTCGCTGGGGTGATGGTAAATATTTACACGATTCGTTCAAGCGTACTCGTGAAATACGCAATGCTATTATTGATGCAAAACAGGATAAGCCCGAAGAATTAAAACTTACCAGCTAGATTAAAAATCAACGTTAAGCTTAATGCCTTTTCTGCTCGCAATAAGAATTACTCTGTCAATTACAGTTTTCTTTTTTCCAAAGCCCATGAAGACTACAGTATTCACGAGCAGATACGTTTATTGCATCTGTTTTAAAAATCGCTTCAGGAGTATCTCCTAATTTTAGAAACTGCTTGTATGATTTTCCATCAGCTTTCAACTCTATCCATTTGATAAAGTGTTCTTTTTCCATAGGATGAATAGCATTTCCTACCGTTATCTTATATCCTCCATCAATTTTTTTGATTATAGGAACGTGTTTTTCTTTGGTAGCATCAGCTGTCTGCTCCTCTTGAAGATCCATAGTTCTTCCGCAACAAAACAACGGAGCACCATCTCCTTTTAGGATTTCAGCCATGTTTCCGCAAAGATCACACTTGTAAATTTCCTCTTTTTCAGGTCTTGTCATGTTTTTTCTCCTTACCAATTATATGAGCCAACCTCAAAATCAGTATGTACTTCAATGTTTACAGTTTCTTAATTGTTTGGAAAGGTATCCTAACTGATATATATAATCACTTTGAATTATTGCTATAGAATGCATCGGTTTTAAGATTATGATTTTTATCACTTAAAAACCACAAAAACCCTAGTAAAATCAATGCATTCAGACAATTTAACACCCTGCCCGCTTTGAATTTGCATACGCACTACAAAATAGCACGGACACAAAACATTCACATAATAGCCAAGCATAATTAAAGACCTTGCTCTTAAATATTTCAGTTTTTGCATATCAGTTATTTTCTTGTTGTTTTGATAATCTATGTTTAAGCTATAGAGTGAAAATAAAGTTTAACAATGGTTTTTTGTTCGTATTATGGTAATGCCAGCTCCAAATTATAATTCTTACGAAAGTCTGCCAGCTATGTTTTTTGAGCAGGCGGAGAAAATGGGTGAAAAACCGTTTCTCTGGCATTTTAACAATAAAAAATTCAAGCCATACAGCTGGAAATATACAGCAGATATGATTA
>DAOWDM010000068.1 GCA_030639035.1 Alphaproteobacteria bacterium | reverse complement strand
GCTTTTTTGCTTCCTGAATAGCTAGGCTTTCTTTTATGGTATCAACCACAACAACAACATCAGGCTGACCACCCATTTCCCTAATACCACCAAGGGAACGCTCAAGCTTATCACGCTCACGTGTAAGAGTTAGACGTTCTTTTTTTGTAATTCTGTCAAACTCACCACTTGCTTCCATTTCATCTAGCTTACGCAAGCGTTTAATAGAAACAGAAACTGTTTTCCAGTTTGTCATAGTTCCGCCAAGCCAGCGATGATTCACGTAATATTGACCACAGCGTTTTGCAGCTTCACGAACAGGTTCTTGAGCCTGACGTTTTGTACCTACAAAAAGAACACGACCTCCTTTAGCTGCAACATCACGAACTACTTTCATAGAACGGTGTAGCATTGGAACAGTCTGTTGCAAATCAATGATGTGAATTTTGTCCCTGCTTCCGAAAAGATACGATTGCATTTTCGGATTCCAGCGACGTGTATGATGTCCAAAGTGAACGCCTGCTTTGATTAGCTGACGCATAGTAAATGTAGGAAGAGCCATAATATAAACCTTTGCTTTTTCCAGTTAAACCTCCGTGGGAACAAGTCAGAAAACTGACACCGGAACGATTTTAATTCCTTATTTTAAGAAAAAAAACCGCAAACCCCACGTGCGAAATTATTGTAACGTATGTTTTTACTGCTTTCTTATAGGTTTAGCAAGTCATTAAAACGCTTATATTCGTCTTTTTTTTTACAATTCACGAACTTCAAGTATTCCAGCTTGTTTTCTCAAAGCTCCTATTGTGTGTGCAGAAATAGCGAATTTTCCTTCAAGCACTATTTCAACGTCCCTATCTTCAAGCCTTACCACAAGATGAATCTTGCCTTTTCCTCTGCCATCAGCTTTGATAATATCGTTAAGTGGTTCTATAACATCTGTTCTGTCAAAAGTAATAATAAGACCTTTTGCAGCTCTGGATACAGCTTCATCAAGCATTTGAACATTACTGGCTGTCAAACGTGGCTGCTCATCATCAGAAACTCTTTCAGCATTTAACGTAAGAAGCAACGGCTGTCCAGATTCAAGCATGTCCCGTGTTTTGCCTAGTATTTCAGAAAAAAACGTAACGCTAAAACTTCCATAAGCATCAGAAAAATCTGCAAAAGCATAACGGTTGCCAGATTTGCTTATACGTTCTCTTTTGGAGTTTAAAATACCTACCATTTTGAGTGATGAAGTACCTCTTCGATGCAACAAACTGGAAGATTTAACAACACGCAAACGCTCTAAAGTTTTGCTTTCATAATTATCCAAAGGGTGAGCTGAAAGGAAGAAACCAATAGCTTCAGCTTCTCGCTCAAGACGTTCTATCATTGGCCAATCAGGGCATTCAGGCAAAGAAATTTTTGGAAGCTCCATTTCTCCAAACAAACTTACTTGAGAACTGTTCCTGTCATTTGTTGCAGCTGAAGCATGACCGATAATTTTGCTTATTCCGTTAAACACCTTTGCTCTGTTTGATTCGATGCAGTCAAAAGCTCCAGATTTTACAAGATTTTCAAGCTGTCGCTTGTTTATTGCACTTGCATCAAGACGCTGTGTAAAGTCCGAAATGTCCTTGTATGAGCCATTTTTTTTACGTTCATTTATTGATATTTTTACAGCCCCCTCCCCTACACTTTTAATAGCAGGAAGTGCATAACGAACAGCATCATTTTCAACGGTAAAAGTTATATCAGAACTGTTAATATCAGGAGGAAGCAGCTCAACTCCAATATTGACAAGTTCTTCTTTAAAAGCAGCAAGCTTATCTGTGTTATGAATATCAAGAGTCATAGATGCCGCCATGAACTCTACAGGATAATTAGCCTTTAGATATGCAGTTTGATACGCAATAAAAGCATAAGCGGCAGCATGAGATTTGTTAAATCCATAGCCTGCAAACTTTGCAACTTGGTCAAATATCATTGAAGATTTAGCTTCAGGTATCTGACGAGCCGTAGCTCCATCAATAAACACCTTTCGTTGCTTGTCCATTTCCTCTTTTTTCTTTTTACCCATAGCACGACGCAGAATATCCGCTCCGCCAAGAGAGTAACCAGAAAGCACTTGAGCAATCTGCATCACCTGTTCTTGGTAAATAATAACGCCAAAGGTTTCCTTTAAAATAGGCTCAAGAGTTGGGTGCATATAATCCAGCTTTTCCTTGCCGAATTTACGGTTTATATAGCTTGGAATATTATCCATAGGACCTGGTCGATACAATGCAACAATAGCGATAATTTCTTCAATAGAGTCAGGCTTTAGCTTACGCAAAACATCACGCATACCTACACTTTCAAGCTGGAAAACGCCAAAAGTTTCAGCTCTGGACAGCAACTCGAATGTTTTTTTATCATCATGAGGTAAAGCACTTAAATCAATGTCTATCCCCTTGTCTTTTTTCACTAATTCTACAGCTTTTGCCAGCACTGTAAGGGTTTTTAGACCAAGAAAATCGAATTTCACAAGCCCTGTAGACTCAACATATTTCATATTAAATTGAGTTACAGGCATGTCCGAATTAGAATCTTTATAAAGAGGTACAATCTCATCTAAAGGTTTACCTCCAATAACAACGCCAGCGGCATGCGTTGAAGCATGTCTGTTTAAGCCTTCCAGCTTCATTCCAACATCAAGAAGTTTAGCAACGATTGCCTCGTTGTCTCTCATTTCTCTAAGCTGTGTTTCGCTCTCTATAGCTTCCTTGAGAGTCATTTCGCTCCCAGGTTCGTTTGGAATGAGTTTGCATATACGGTCGACTTGCCCATAAGGTATTTGAAGCACTCGCCCGACATCACGCAAAACTGCACGAGCTTTTAATTTTCCAAAAGTTACAATCTGAGCAACTCTGTCAAAACCGTATTCATTCTGAACGTACTCTATGACTTTCCCACGTTTTTCCTGACAGAAATCAATATCAAAATCGGGCATACTTACACGTTCAGGATTAAGGAAACGCTCGAAAAGCAAGCCAAATTTCAATGGGTCAAGGTCGGTAATTGTCAAAGCCCAAGCTACAACAGAACCAGCACCTGAACCACGCCCAGGACCTACTGGAACATTGTTATTATTCGACCACTTGATAAAATCTGCAACTATCAAAAAATACCCTGGGAAGCCCATATCCTCAAGTATCTTAAGCTCATATTCAAGACGCTGATAATAAGGTTTTGCAGCAAGCTCTTTATCATGCCCGTTCATACCTTCCTGATAGACATGAACTTCTAGTCTTTTTTCAAGCCCAGTAGCAGCGTTTTCACGCAGTTCTTCTGCCTCTGTACGACCTTCTTTCACAGGGAAAGCTGGCAAACATGGTGCTACAGGTTCAAACATATATGCACAGCGTTTTGCTATTACAACAGTATTGTCAACAGCTTCAGGTAAATCTGCGAACAGCTCACGCATTTCTTCTGGTGTCTTGAAATAATGCTCGGGAGTTAATCTGCGTCTGTCATCTTGAACAACATAACTTCCATCTTTAATACAGATAAGTGCATCATGAGCTTCATACATTCCTTTGGTGGTAAAAAAAGCATCATTAGTTGCAACAAGTGGAATATCATATTTATAAGCAATATCAATAAGATGTGCTTCAATTTTCTGTTCTTCTTCAAGCCCGTGACGCATCAGTTCAATATAAATTCTATCTTTAAATGCTTTGTTGAAACGAATCAGAGTTTCTTCAGCAGCTTTTATATTTCCAGCAATCAGATGATACCCAAAAAGACCAGCAATACCTCCAGTAAGCAGAATTAAACCTTCATTATACTTTTCAATATCATCAACTAATACATGAGGAACGCCTGACTTATCATCTTCATCAACTTTAATAAAAGACCTACTAACCAACTTTAACAAATTAGCGTAACCCTTTGAATTCTGTACAAGTAATACTATTTCATCAAAGTGAGTTTTATAGCTAGCTGTTTTTATTGATGAGGCTTTTTCATTTTTTACATAAAGCTTGCAGCCGATAATAGGCTGAACTCCAGCCTCTGAACATTTTTGTGAAAACTCAACTGTTCCAAACAAATTTCCGTTATCTGTAATAGCTACAGCAGGCATACGCAACGCCTTGCAGAATTTCGTCATATCCGAGATTCTGACTGCCCCTTCAAGAAGCGAATATTCACTATGAACACGCAGATGAACAAAATCCGCTGGCATATTGCTTTCCTTTTTATTTATCAGAATTTATCTGAAAGCTTCGGATATAAAATCTCTTGAATTTCTTGGCTGTTCCATTTTTAACTGCACAAGCTTACCGTCTTTTAATGTAATCTGTCTATCCATACGATACGCAAGCTCTGGATTATGAGTACATATCAACGCTGAAAGTCCAGTATCACGAACAAGACGTAGAAGCTCGTCAAAAACAGCATGAGAAGTTACAGGGTCAAGGTTTCCTGTAGGCTCATCAGCAAGAAGTATTCTTGGGAGATTTGCCAAAGCTCGTGCAACAGCTACACGTTGCTGTTCACCGCCTGAAAGCTCGGACGGTCTGTGTGCAACACGCTTATCAAGCCCCATGCGTCCAAGCAGCCATAATGCACGGTCAACGGCTTTCGGGTCGTGCTTTCTTCCTATCATTTGAGGAATCAAAACATTTTCAAGAGCGGTAAACTCTGGTAGCAAATGATGATTCTGATAAACAAAACCAAGCAGTTCTCGCCTGCATCTGGTGCGTTTTCTATCTGATAAATCAGAACACGAACGACCGCATATCAGAACTTCCCCTTCATCAGGTCTTTCCAATAACCCTGCTATTTGAAGCAACGTAGATTTACCTGAACCAGAAGGTCCTATAAGAGCAACAATTTCACCATTTTCAATAGCAAGCTCTGAGCCGTTTAAGACTTCTAGAACTGTTTTGCCCTGACGAAACTGTTTCTTTACGCCTCTAAGCATTAAAGCAGGAGCTTTAGTATCATTCATAACGAAGAGCCTCCACAGGATCGAGTTTAGCAGCCCGCCATGATGGGTAAATAGTAGCTGCAAAAGAAAGCCCAAGGGACATAAGAACTACATACATTACTTCAACAGGGTCAACTACGGCTGGTAATTTTGAAAGAAAATAAATTTCAGCAGAAAAAAGTTCTGTCCCAGTAAAAGATTCAAGATACTGCCTGATAGTTTCGATATTATCACAAAACAAAAGCCCCAGAGCCACGCCCGCTGTAGTTCCAGCAATTCCTATTGATGCTCCGCACATGAAGAAAATCCGCATAATCATTCCTCTTGTAGCACCAATTGTGCGAAGAATAGCAATGTCTTTTCCCTTGTCCTTAACAAGCATAATAAGCCCTGAAATCATGTTAAACGCCGCCACAATAATGATAAGCGTAAGAATAAGAAACATAACGTTACGCTCAACCTGAACAGCATTGAAAAAAGCACTGTTAGCCCGCTCCCAGTCATGTATGCGTTTGCCACTTCCTATCACAGAGGCTGCCCTTGGAAGCAGTTCTTTTAACTCTTTAATATCATTTATCATTATAGAAATATTAGTAACAGCATCTGGCATATTGAAAAACAGTTTAGCACCCTCAAGAGGCATGAAAATAAAACCTGAATCGTACTCATGCATTCCAACATTGAAAATAGCAGAGACTTTATAGGCTCGCATACGAGGAACAGTGCCAAAAGCTGTAACATTGCCTTTCGGGGATATTAAAGTAACGGAAGAACCAACATTTACACCAAGTTTATCTGCCAGCCTGTACCCAATAATTACAACGTCATCACCTTTGAAATCATCTAAAGAACCACTGCTGATATTATCCGCAATAACAGGTCTATCCATAATATCCGAAGCTTTTGCTCCACGCACAACAACACCTTGAGCTCGCTGTCCGACAGAAGCCATAACCTGACCTTCGATAATAGGCATTACTGTTTTAACGCCGTCTATCTTGCGTAATTTTTCAGACAAAGCATCATAATCTTCTATCAGTTCACCTGAATAGCCATAAACTCCAAGATGACCGTTAAGCCCAAGTATTCGAGTTAGAAGCTCCTCTCTAAAGCCATTCATAACAGCCATAACAATAATGAGAGTAGCCACACCAAGCCCTATCCCAAGCAGGGAAAAGCCAGCAATAACTGACACAAAGCCCTCTTTCCTACGAGCCCCAAGATAACGCCACGCTACTTTTCTTTCAAAAGCCGAAAAAGCCATAAATTTATGTCCCTACTCTGTCATCACACTAACTGTCATCCTGAATTTAGTTCAGGATCTCCTTCTTTGAAAGAAGAAAGTAGATACTGAAACCGAAGGTGTAGAGGAATATCGGTTATATTTAACCCCGAGTCGGTAATTAAAATATTAATTACCAATTCGGAGTTTATAAGTATGAATCGTTATGGACAAGCAAAAAATGAAATTTGTGCCAAAATCCCCGAAATTAAAAGCTTTCTTAACAAAGGCTTAACGAAACATCAAACATTTAATGTGCTGAAAGAACAAGGTGGATTTAATTGTAGCTTAGCTCAATTCTACCGTGTCGTTTCAAAATACATTGATTTAAATTCTCTCAACAATCAATCCATACAGCCAGTTTTTAATTCTGCTTCTGAAGAAGAATCGGGGCAGATTGATTTGGAAGAATACTTCCGAGAAGATCCGAAAGAAGAAAAAACGGACGTGTCTGAAGAAGATGTTTCTGTTTCTTCTGACGTGCCTAAAGTTTCAAAATTCGCTCCTAAAAATCCGAATCCTAATGCTCCGCCACAATTTATTTATGACCCTTCAAAAGTGTCGGCTGATAACTGGTAGGGCTTGAAAACAATCTCAAACATTTAACACAAAAAAGGTAACGACATG
>DAOWDM010000192.1 GCA_030639035.1 Alphaproteobacteria bacterium | reverse complement strand
TTCCAAAAAGCTCCAGACCGATTAAAGGAAAGCCTTTTAAAACGTTTAAAGTGGTTTGATACATCACCAGAAGCTCAAGCATTTGCAGAACATCTTCTTGCTGACGAAAACATTAATACAAAAGATATTGACCGTCTTGTTCATGTAGTTCCTGATATTGCTATGGAAGCAATTCAACGTGTTTTTGGAAACTTAACCAATGAGGAATTAAAAGAAAACAACTCTGAACGTAGATACCTTGTCTGGGCATTGGAAAAACTGGTTTTTAGAAAAGAAAGTTTTGATAGAGCTGCAACACTTTTACGCAAACTTGCTACTGAACAGTTTAAGAAACTTTATCAACTTTATTTAAGTGGCACAGAAGCCTCTCCAGATATGCGACTTTTAGTTCTTGATGATGGATTAAAGTCAGAAAACCAAAAAGAACGGGAAGTTTGCGTTGAAGCACTTAACTATATGCTAAAAACACAGCAATTTAGTCGTAGTGGTGGAGCAGAAGAAATTGGTAGTGATGAGCCTCTAAAAGATTGGTGTCCTAATACATATGGAGAAACTAGAGATTTCTACAGAGAAGCAATAAAACGTTTAACAAAAATTGCAACAACTGAAAATGATGCACTTGCTAGTAATGCTAAGGAAACACTTGGTCGTCATATTAGAGGTCTAATAGGAAGTCTTCCTTTCGAAGAAATCAAAAGCATGATTTCAGACATTGTTTCGCATTACGGTTTCTGGCATGAAGCCATTAAAGGCATAAATGAATGGTTGTATTTTGACAGTGGTAAAAAATCGAATGAAACCAGAAAAGTTATTAGAGATTATTATGATGAATTGATGCCTTCTAATCCTGTAGAACTTGTTGTTCTTTATACACAAGGTTATGTAGCTGATTTTCGAAATCCAGATATAGATTTTTCTCAGGAAGAAGAAACGCAATCCGATTATGAATGGGCAATACGACAAGCTGCTAATTTAGCAAATGTTATTGCTCAAAAACCTGATGACGTAGACGATGTGATTGATAGGCTTGTTGTTGGTAATGCAACATCTGTTTTTGCTTTTTCTCAACGACTTTCAGAGATTTCCTGTAATCCAATTGACCTTTTTAAGCAAGTTCTTGCTAAAGTTGAAAAACATGATGAGCCTGCCAATTATGAATTCTTTAGAGGGTTAATATCTGGAGCAGACAAACAATCCAAAAAAATCGCCCATGATTGTGTTCGCTTGGCTCTGCAATCAGAAAAACTTAAATCAGATGCAATATCAATGATTGGAGCTGTTAAACTACAACCAAGCGATATTCAACTTGTCGTCTCTCTTTTGCAGTCAAAAGACGTTTCCATTTGGCAGTGTGCTACTCTTTCTTATGGCAGGAGAATGGATCATCTCAAGATAGAGGACATTACTCCTATTTTGGAAGAATTGATGCTGAACGAAACAGAAGGACTTTGGGTGGCTCTTGAAATTATCTCGATACTTATACATGGAGGAAAAAAACTTGAAAATCCTTTGGTTGAAATAATCAAAAATATACTTATCAATCCGTCTCTTTTCGACAAGACAGCCTCAAATCCAAATGGATACCACCTTCAAGAGATGGTTGCTCTTCTTGCAAAACATAATCTTATTGACAAGAATTTTGCACTAAATCTTATCCAACAGCTTCTTAGTGTTTGTGAAAAAGATTTCAGCTTCTTCTATTCATTAAAACAATATGTACGTTCTGTGTTTAAACTTCTAATTCAATTGTATCCAAAGGAAGTATGGTCAAATATCTCTAAACGGCTCATTGAAAACGAGTTCAACTTTAAAAACCTGATTGAGTTTGAGGATGATGATTCTTTAGGAGCTGGATTGCTCTATACTCTTCCAAACAATCTTTATCTTGAATGGGTGCGTGAAGACGCTCAAAATCGAGCTCATATTGTCATGGAATGGCTGCCAATTGCTAACAAAGCAAAAGACGGTTCTCTATCATGGCATCCTGCATTGGAATCATTTATCACAGAATTTGGAAGCCAAGAATATGTACTTGAATCATTATCAGGAAGATTGCAAGTAAGATCATGGAGTGGCTCAATAGTTCCTTATTTGAAATCACGGATACCTCTTCTTGAAACATGGAAACTGCATAAGCAAGAAAATGTACGCCAATGGGTACAAAAACAGATAAGTTCATTAGAAGCTAGAATAGAACAAGGAAACCGTGAAGATGACGAAGACATCGTTAAATATTCCTAGTATTTTTTAACTCTTATCGTATTTCTTCTCAGCTTAAACAATTCTACTTTTGAAGCTTATTAAATATGGGGGCATTACCCATTGTGTGTAGCAAAGTAGCGGTTTAATAAATTTTGTTTTTTAAGTTTTAAACATTTTCACGTTGAGCATCAAAGATGCGAATAAGTTTTCCCAAATTTATTGGACAGAGGTATTGTAGGGCTACAATACATATCCTGCCTTCTAACGACATGAGAAAAATTGGGAAAATGTACGCTTTGTTGTTGGATTGCGTATAAATTGGGAGTTTTTGAGAAAACCCTTGTTTTACCATAGCTACAAAACATTCTTTTTTGCATTCCCAGAGGTGGTCTCAATAATTCGGACAGTGTGTTAAGCTACAAATGATGGTCTCAAGGAGGATCTAAAATGAGTAGAACACGCAAAAATTACCCAGCAAAATTCAAGGCAAAAGTTGCATTGAGTGCATTACGAGATGACGC
>DAOWDM010000029.1 GCA_030639035.1 Alphaproteobacteria bacterium | reverse complement strand
TTGCAACTGTATTATGCACTGCATTTGTGTTGACTTGCTATCCTGCAGAGGCAAAAGACATTGAAATGGCTCAGGTAGATTTGGGGGGGCTTCCATCAGATCCTTTTGCTGATTCTCAGGATACAGGTTATATTGCCAATCCACAAACACAGCAAGTAGCTCCTGTTCAACAGCCATTGCAAGAGGAACAGCCTCAGCAGCCACAATCTCAATGGACAGGTACTTCAACTTCATGGGGCGGACCTCAGGGGCAAGAATTGATAGCACCTGAAGTTAATGTTGATAATATGTTGACAATGACTCAGCAGCTTCGTGATCTTGGTTATGTAATTCCACCAAAAATGGATAATATGATTGCTAATTCTCCTGAAAGCATGAGATATAAAATCATGACAGCTCTTCATAATATTAAAAATGGCGGACGTGGTTCTGTAGCGGCAAAGACAGTGGCTACTATAATGAGAGACCTTGAAAAAGAAACAGGAATGTCTTTTGAAAATGTTCTTGGCACGACTTTTGATATTCTTTCAGGTAAAAAGAAAGAAAGTGCTGATACTCAAAAAGGTCTTAGCTATTAAAAAATACGTTTATTCTTAAGCATTTGGAGTGTAAATGTTTCGTAAAATTCTTATATTTAGCAGTTTTGTTGCAGTGATTATAACAGTGTTTCCTGTGCAGGCGACTGATGACGTTCTTGCTGTACAGCCTAAGCAGTTGGAGTCTGAAACGAAAGATTCTAAACTAAAAGAAATAATGCAATATGGTTATGATAAAACACCTCCTAAAGCTATTGTTTCTCCTGTGCATTTTATGAAAAGAAAAGCTGGAAAGATTTTTATCGAGAAGAAAATCGAGAAGAAAACTGTCATTAAAACTCACAAAGAAGACGTGAAACAGAAAAAAAATAGCGAAACACTTGAAGTTGAAGAGACAGATGAAAACGACAGCCTGATTTCTGAGGAAAAATACCCTGAAATTCCATCTATTGGCATGGTAAAAGACAAGGAAAGCAAGCAAAGGCGTTCCAGCTTAAGAGACCTTATTGCTCTTGTTAAGGATATGCGTGAAAGCGGGTTTGAGTTTCCTGATGACCTTGAAGATGAAATGAGAAAAGAACCGTTGGAAGCAGGTTACATACTTTGGGACGCTAAAGAAAAGTTGAGTTTTGATAATATTGATCAACAACAGGTTGTTTCAAACTTGGTTGAACGTATAGAAAAACAGTCTGGCATGAAATATTCAGAAATTGTCAGACAGTCATATGAGCAGCTTTCTGGCAAAAATAGCGACAAAGAAGACCTTCCGTGTCCTACCTGCAATAAGCCAAGAAAAAAATAAAAATACGGATATTGTTTATGAGAAAGAATATAAGTCCTGCGGTAATTCTTGTCCGCACTCAACTTGCTGAAAACATTGGAACGACTTCTAGGGCTATGCTCAATTGTGGGCTTGATGATTTACGGCTTGTAAAACCTCGTGAAGACTGGCTTGGAAGCAAGGCTCTAGCTGCTTCATCTGGTGCAGAGTCTGTGTTGGAGTCTGCACAGGTGTTTGAAACTGTTGAAGATGCCGTAGCTGACCTTAATGTAGTTTATGCTGCTTCTGCAAGACGCAGAGATATGTGCAAAAAGGTTGTTCTTCCAGAGCGTGCAGCATTGGATTTTCGCGGCAGTATTGCAAGAAATGAACGCTGTGGAGTGCTTTTTGGTCCTGAACGTGCAGGACTTGAAAATGAAGATGTTTCTATAGCTGATGTTCTTATTGAAATACCGCTGAATCCTGCTCATACATCTCTTAATCTTGCTCAGGCGGTGCTTGTTATCGGTTATGAGTGGTTTAAGTCAGGTGATGAAACTTTGGAGCTTCAGTTTCCGATGAAAGGTACTGCTCCTGCATCAAAAAAGGATTTGCTTAACTTTTTCAATCACTTAGAGCGAGAACTTGATGCTTGTGGTTTTCTTAGATTAAAAGAAAAACGCCCTAAAATGGTGTGTAATATTCGCAATATGTTTGACAGGGCAGAACTTACAGAACAAGAAATAAAAACCTTGCATGGAATTGTAAAAGAGTTGACTACATACCGTAATTCAAAAGGCGAGGTATGCGACCCAGACTATGATAAAAATGGAAAACGCATAATCTCGAAATAGAGCTTTTATCAATCGTCATCTTGAAACAAGTTCTGCATGACGGTTGTTAGTTAGTAATAAACAACGGTTTTAATATGACAATACGCCTTCTTTCACCGACTTTAATAAATCAAATTGCCGCTGGGGAAGTGGTTGAAAGACCTGCTTCTGCTGTTAAAGAGCTTGTTGAGAATGCTTTAGATGCTGGGGCTACAAAAATAAATATCGTTATGGCTGACGGAGGACGTTCATTAATATCTGTTACCGATAACGGCTGTGGCATGGCTCAAGATGAGATTTCTCTTGCTGTAGAACGTCATGCTACATCTAAACTTCCATCGGACAACCTTTTTGACATTTCTTTTTTAGGATTCAGAGGAGAAGCGTTGCCTTCGATAGGTTCAATTTCTCGTCTTACCATTACCTCCAGACAAAAAAACAGTGATTCAGCATGGAGTTTGTCGATTGAAGGTGGTGATAAAAAAGATATAAAGCCTGCTGCTTTGTCGGAAGGAACTCGCATTGAAATTCGTGATTTATTTTATGCAACTCCAGCCCGTTTGAAATTCTTAAAAGCTCCAAGAACAGAAATGTCTTATGCAATTGATGTTATAAATCGACTTGCAATGGCTAATCCTGATGTAGCTTTTTCTTTATCTGACGAAACAAAACAGCGAATAAACTTGAGTGCAGCACAAGGCGAATTATTTGAAGCACGCCTTGCAAGATTAACCGCAATTATGGGCAAAGATTTTGGTTCTAACGCTCTTAAAATTGATGCGGAAAGGGAAGGGGTGAAGCTTTCTGGCTATGTAGGACTGCCAACTTTTAATAGAAACAACGCCCGAGCTCAGTATCTTTTTGTAAACAACCGCCCAGTTAAAGACCGTCTTTTAAATGGAGCAGTAAGGGCTGCGTATCAAGATTTTATTTCATCAAACCGCTATCCTGAACTAGCCTTATTTCTGCAATTAGAGCCTTTGGAAGTTGACGTAAATGTTCACCCTGCAAAAGCAGAGGTAAGATTCCGTGATTCAGGACTTGTGCGAGGGCTGATTGTAAGTGCAATAAAACATGCCTTAGCAGAGTCAGGATACAGAACTTCTACAACGACAAGTATCGGAGCATTAGGAGCAATGCGTTCCGAACCAGTCGGCGGAGGAGGAGGCTTTTCATATAAAAGTACCTCATCATATAAACCAGCATTTAACGTTCAAGCTCCATTTAAAGAAACTTCTGAACCTGTAAATTTTCTTTCAGGTTTTGAAGAAACCGTTTCAAGCCGTCAGGTGGAAATTGCAGAAGAAAGTCATCAAGATTATCCTTTGGGAACAGCCAGAGGTCAGCTTCACGAGACTTATATTTTTTCTCAGACAAATGATGGAATTGTAATAGTCGACCAGCACGCAGCCCATGAACGCATAGTGTATGAACGCATGAAAAAAATGCTGGAAAACGGCAAGGTGCAAAGTCAGATTCTTTTAATTCCTGAAGTTGTAGAGCTGGACAGTGTTTTAATTGAAAAACTCGTTTCACGCTCAAAAGAGTTGGCTGATTTCGGGCTTGTTATAGATAGTTTCGGAGAAAACGCTGTAATTGTACGAGAAACTCCAGCTTTGCTTGGTGAAATTGATATAAAAAGCCTTATAAATGATGTTGCAGGAGACTTGTCTGAACTTGAAGAGGCTTTGACATTAAAAGATAAACTCTACAACGTTTGTGCAACTATGGCGTGCCATGGTTCAGTGCGAGCAGGTCGCCGTATGAATGGTGATGAAATGAATGCACTCTTGCGAAAAATGGAGGGAACTCCTCATTCAGGACAATGCAATCACGGCAGACCAACATATGTAGAGCTAAAACTAAAAGACATAGAACGCCTGTTCGGAAGAAGCTAGAGCGTAGCGAAAGCCACTTACAAACGAATTCAGCGGAACAAATGGAAGAATTTGATGCTTTCGAAGATTTATTCTGTGATGTAGTAGGTGAAAGATTAGATGTTTTGTGGCGACACTATTGACTTTAGGTTTGCATCTGCTAAAATAAACAAAATTGTTTAAATGGGGGCGTTATGTCAAAACAAGCACTTTATAGCACAAGCGGGAAACTACTTTACGAAACAGATGCTGAAAATCTTTCTAAATGTCTTGAAAAGGCAGTTAAGGAAAAAGCAAGTCTTGTAGGGCTGGATTTAAGAAATAAAACTATCAGTGATGTTGATTTGAGTAACGCAATGTTTAACAGTGTTGATTTTAGCAATGCAACCTTTGAAAATGTCAAAATGAAAGGTGCTGATTTTAAGCGTTTTGAAAAACTTGATGATTGGATTTTGGGTTCTGATACCGATATAAGTAAGGCTGTTTTCAAAAATGTAGATCTTTCGGAAGCAGAGTTTTATAAAACTGATGCTAAAGAAGCATCTTTTATAAATACAAATCTTGAGGACGCAGATTTAAAGTGGAGCAATTTTGCTGGAGCAAAGTTTAAGGACTGTAACGTTTCAGGTGCAATTTTTGATGATGTAAAATTAAAACAGGCAGGAGATCTGTTTTCCAAAAAAGCAAAATTTGAAAATGTAGAGTTTTCCTCTTTAGAACAAGCATCTATGCTTGAACAAAAAGGAGCAAAAGTAAAGAAACCTACAGTCAAAGAAACAGATCCAAGATTTTCTGCTTTGGTTAATCTAGCAAAAAAAGCAAAACAACGTTAGTATCTGATTGAAGTTCTTTCCTTTGTGATTCGACAATAAATACCGAGCAAGTAGTTCGGTGTTTATGTCATGACCATATTTAATTGATTTTACTATTGATGAATTATTACCAGTTTTTACACAAAGAAGTGGTGTAGGCATAGTTTTCTGGAGTGTCTAGGTTAGCGTGTTCGTTCGTTTGGATTTTTCTGAAAAAGTTTAATGTAGGTTCTATTTTATTCATAATGTAGATTAGCATATTGTTTATAGTTGGTTCTATTTTATCTTTTGAGGATACCCATGTAGGCTTTATTTCCTTTGCAATATTTTTAACTGATTGTTCAATATGTGGAGCATAAAAATTTAATGTATTATGGTAAATGCTCACATGAGTTTTTTCATGGTTGAGTATTTCATTGTATTCACAAGAGTTTTTTTTATAACGTTTTGCAACATAGACTTCCATTTTTGGATAACCAATTGAAACTGTTGCGTTATCAAGGTAAATGCAAAATCCTTTGCCGTTTTTAATTCGCACTGTTTTAGTTTCGGTTTTAACGCCAATTTTAAGAGTTGCGACAGTTATTCCTGGAATATGCTGAATGTTTCCTTTTCTGGAAGGCATAGCTAGAGTTCTTGTTCCATTAGACTTATTAACTTTATAGCCTTTATTTGCAAAAGTTTTAATGTCTTTTCTGGAACGGTCATGAAAATACTGCACATTTCCATAATTTGTAATGATTTTTGCTTTGGTTTTTGTATCAAGTAACGGACAAGCATGTCTTGCAAAAGCTTCCCCCGATACAGCAAAAACAGCTGTCATAATAATCAAAAACAGCACTCTATTTTTCATAAAAATTAAATCCGTCTGGCATCTATGGAAATTAAACTATAACATAGTTATAAGGGAAAAAACTGCAATGATAAAAATCGCTACTTGGAACGTAAATTCAATAAAGGCAAGGTTGCCTAATGTCTTAAAATGGTTGGATAGCCAAAACCCTGATGTTGTCTTGTTTCAGGAAATAAAAACAGTTGCAGAGACTTTTCCGTATCTTGAGTTTGAAGAGCGTGGCTATAACATGCTTGTTTGTGGGCAGAAAAGTTATAACGGCGTTGCTATACTTTCAAAGTTTCCTCTTGAGAATAAAATAACTTCTCTTATCGGAAATGAAGCAGATAAGCAGGCTAGATATGCAGAAGCCGTCATTAACGGAAACCTGAAAGTCGCCTCAATATATCTGCCAAACGGAAACCCTATTGAAAGCGACAAATTTCCCTATAAATTAGAATGGCTTGAAAGATTGCTAGAGCATGTTAAACAGCTTATGTCTTCAAATCTTCCCTTTGTATTGGGCGGTGATTTCAATGTTATTTTAAATGACAAAGACGTATATTCTCCAAAAGCATTTGCAGACACTTCTTTGTGTCATACAGAAGTTATAAAAAAAATGCGTTCCATCTTAAATCTAGGACTTACTGATGCTTTACGAGCTTTTAATAAACAAAGTGGAGTTTATTCCTTTTGGGATTACAAACACGGTTGCTGGCAAAAAGACAACGGAATACTGCTAGATTATCTGCTTTTATCCCCTGAAGCTACCGACATGCTAAAATCATCAGGAATAGATAAAGAACCAAGAGGCTGGGAAAGACCTTCCGACCACGCACCTGTATGGTGTGAGTTAGCAGGATAGGTTGATATGCTTCATAGTTTCAGGATAAAGAATTTTCTTTGCTTTCAAGATGATGCGGAGGTGTCGTTCGAGCTTGAGCCAGAATCTGTTCTTGATGATTCTTCTTTTAATACTCCAGAGAGTTCAAGACTTAGCAAAGTCATTGCTATTATCGGTGCGAATGGGGCAGGGAAGACTAGCCTTTTAAAGGGGCTTTCTTTTATTTCGTGGTTTATTTCAAAGTCTTTTAACAACACAAAACAGCAAATCCCATACGAAAGGCATTTCTTTGCCGATACTGAAAAAAGTGAATTTGGGGCAGTGTTTGAAATCGGCGGAAGTCAGTATCATTACGAGCTTGTAATCGATAATGAACGTGTGGAATCCGAGGTTCTTTTCTTAAAAACCAGCAATAAATACAGTTATGTTTTTAAACGAGAGTGGAATTTCGAGAAAAACACCTATGATGTAAAACAGAAATGGACAGGCTTTGAACAAGCTGAAAAATCACCTAAAAATGCTTCCCTTGTTTCGGCAGAATCCAAATCAGGATTCGAGTTTAGCCTTGCTGGAGAAATGGCGGACTATACTGATAAAATACACAAAAACATCATTTTTACAGGACGGAAATATTTTGACTTTGATACAATTTTAGACATCACGGCTTTTTTTGTAAAACATGAAAAGCTAAAAAATCAAATGACAGAGTTTTTGCACCAAATGGATTCAGGGCTTAACGATGTTATATTCAGAAAATCCAGCACCGATACCGAGGTTTACACTCCTTTCGGAGTTCATAACTTAAATGGGCATATTATGGAAATTCCTTTCAACCATGAATCAAATGGGCTTCAAAGTGCTTATGTTTTGCTTGGGATTCTTTTGCCTGTTCTTGAAAATGGCGGAATTGCTGTTATAGACGAGATTGACAACAGCCTGCACCCTCATGTGTTGGAAAAAATTGTAGACCTTTTTAACAATCCTGAGGCAAATCCGCACAACGGACAGTTGATTTTTACAACTCATTCTCATGCTGTTTTGAACAATTTGCACAAGCATCAGATTCTTCTGGTGGAAAAAAATGAACAGCAGAT
>DAOWDM010000009.1 GCA_030639035.1 Alphaproteobacteria bacterium | reverse complement strand
TTATCAAGTTTTATGATAAATATAATGCTCAACAGTTAAGTGATATCACTCACTCTGAAACACCTTGGAAAGATGCAAGAAGACGAGATGGCATTCAAGAAGGAAAAAGAGGAAATGCAGAGATTTTACATGCTGATATGTACGAATATTATGGTTCTTTAGATGAATAAAAAAAGAAGCAACAAACATCCTAAAATAAAACATAAAACGTCAAAGAAAAATGAACCTCGAGTAAAATTGTATGATTATGGAAATGAAACTGTATCATGGAAATTGTCTTTTATAGATAAAGGAGGAGATTGGGGATGGAAAAAAATTGGACATAGACGATGGGAAGAAGAAATACTGCCCAAATTAATAAATTTTGAAAGTAAGCCTTGGGCAGAAATAGTAGGTAAAAACAATCATCTTATTCCAGTTAGCAATATTATTAAAAAAGCTCAGGATAGATTAGTAAAAATTGAAAGAGATAGAGTTGAGGAGCTTTTTTCATTGAGACTTGATGGAAAAACTAGACTTTATGGAATAAGAGATAGAGCAACATTTAAAATTATTTGGTTTGATTTTAATCACGAAATTTGTACATCACATAAAAAACATACATAGTTTTTTTGATTAATTAACTTATTTCAGTATAAATTTCACAGCTTACCATCATCATTTTTTCCCTCTTAAGACAAAAACTGTTCGGCGAGGATTCTTTCTTCTAGGTTGTGTTCGGGGTCGAATAGGATTGGGATAGAGATGTTTCGGTCTTCATATATTTGCACGCAAACGACATCTCGGATTTCAGTGAAATCTGCAACAGCACTTACAGGGCGTTTGGTATTGTTTATAATTTCAAACGTTACTTTTGTAGTATGAGGCAAAATAGCTCCACGCCACTGCCTAGGACGAAAAGCACTTATTGGAGTAAGAGCCAAAACGTTAGAGCCTATTGGCAAAATAGTTCCATGAGCAGAAAGATTATAGGCGGTGCTTCCTGCTGGAGTAGCAAGCATAACTCCATCGCAAATAAGCTTTTCAAGCCTTATAATATTGTCAATGCTAATGCGTATATTTGCTGTTTGATGCGTTTGACGGAGCAGCGAAACTTCATTTATAGCAAGAGCTTCATGTCTTTCCCCTTTGCTTGTAATTGCATTCATTCGCAAGGGGTGAAGGTTTACTTTTTCAGCTTGCTCAAGGCGTTCTAAAATATTTTCTTCACTGTATTCATTCATCAGAAAGCCAATAGTTCCGTGATGCATTCCGTATATTGGCGTTTTTTCCACAATATTCTTGTGTATAGTTTCCAGAATTAAACCATCACCGCCAAGTGCTACAATTATTTCAGCTTCGTTAGCAGGAACATACTTATAGCGTTCTTGAAGCAATTTAAGAGTTTCTTGTGCTGTTTTTTCTTTCGAGGCGACAAAGCAGATTTTTTTATTTAATGACATACTAAAAACCTATAACAATTCATGTTAAGTATATACTGGTTTACATAAAAGTTTGTAAAATTATTGTCAGGGAGCTTAAAAAAATGATGCAAAAAATTCTGATGTTGCTGGCATGTATAACAATATTGTCAGGAACAGTAAAAGCAGATGAACTGGAACAAAGAACTGCTGTTTCAGCTTCGGAGCTAACTAAATTTCTTGATGACTGGTCAAAATATACAGCATGGCTTGATAGGAAAGGTCTGAACGAACAGGCTGGTTTTAATGAGAGTTTAACGGAAGCCTACCATTACAGTAAAAAAGAAATTGAATGGGTAGAAAAACATGACTGGTCTATTGACAGGTTTTTTTATGTTAAAAGCCGAGTAATTGCTGGCATCAGGTCTGTCCATATGAAACAAAAACAGCAAGTCGTTATTGAAATGCTGAAAAAGCAGAAAATCAATGCGATTAGAAACTCTTCAATGTCAGAAGCTACTAGAGGTTTGCTAGTAAATGGAATCGATGCGTCAATAGCAAAAGCAGAACGCTCTATTCTGCTTGAAGGGCTAACTATGGCAGAATTTGAAATGATTGAGCCAGAGATAGAAGTCATCATGAAAATTATGGGCTATTAAGCCAGTCTCCCGTCATCAGCCCAAATGACTGAAAGTCCAGTTCTTTCTTGACGTTTTTGTGAGCGGTCTCTACTCTTATATGCAGAGTGTGGCAAAATCCATGCTTCGGGGCTTAACAACTCCTTTTTTACACACGGCTGGATATGCAGCCGTAAAATATTTCGTATCACCCTGACTATGGTCGGGGTGATAGCAGTGTATGTTCAGGCTTTTCGGAGCTAAAGATTGCTGTGCCTTTGTTGTGTAAGAAGGTTTGTTAACACCCCGATCGCCGATTTATTCGGCGGTCGTTTTTATTTTTAAATTGGAGTGTTGATTATGACCGAAGAAGAAAAAACACAGAAAATGTTTGACGAACATGAGCTTGTTACAACTCCTATAGACGCAACAGAAAAAATGCTAAATGCTGGAGTAAAATCTGGAGCAGATAATATGCGTCAAGCAGAAGCCATATACGCCTCAATGCTACTGGCTTTTCAGGAATAGATGTTTTAGCGATGCTAGTAATGACACGTTCTATTATTATTCTGATGGGAATCCAGAATCTTTTT
>DAOWDM010000175.1 GCA_030639035.1 Alphaproteobacteria bacterium | reverse complement strand
TATTTGTTTGTTCTTGGTCTTAAATGAGCAATTGTTCTTAAAA
This sequence comes from Alphaproteobacteria bacterium, assembly GCA_030639035.1. Lineage (GTDB taxonomy): Bacteria > Pseudomonadota > Alphaproteobacteria > DAOWDM01 > DAOWDM01 > DAOWDM01. The sequence goes on along the minus strand of DAOWDM010000175.1, from coordinate 4,296 downwards.
ACTCATCTGTATGGCGTTTTTTCTGTAAAGGATATGTATCAGGTGCAATGCTGATTATTTCAACATTCGCTGCCATGATTTCCATAGCTTGTTTTCCGCCTTTGGATTCGACAAGCTCGCCTTTTATAGCTACGGCAGAACCTACAGTAAGTTTTTTGATTTCAGCATAATTTTCAAGAGTGTCATTTGCAATTACCTGAATGTTTTTCAAGCCTGAACCATCATTAATCTCTAGAAATGAAAATGTTTTAGTATCACGTTTCGTTTTTACCCATCCTTTGATAAGGACTTTATCAATAGGAGTTGTTATTTTTAACAATTCAAAAATTTTAATACGCTTCATTATCTATTTCCATCAAATTATATTTTTCTAATAAATTTATAGCATGTAATTTATTAGAGCTATATTAAAAAAATAAAAAAAACAGGAGCAAATATAAAAACGTGTATTTGATGAAGATTTTTCTTTTTACTGGAAAGTCTTTGGATTTTTAGCTTTTTTATGTTTTGATAAATATAAAGTGATATCTGACACAGTAAAGAAAAAAATAAACGAATATACTATTATAAAAGTAAACATATTTTATGAGGAGTTATGACAAATGTTAAAAAAATTATTTATCGCATGCACAATCAGCTTGTTATGTTCAGCCTTTCCTGCTCATGCAGAGAGCGAAACAACAGCAATTGGAAATCAAAGCAATGAAATACGTGATGCTCGTGCTGAAAATCGTAAAGAAAGACAAGAAAATAAAGCCGAAGACCGAGCAGAAGCTAAAGATTTAATACAAAAACAAAAGTCAGAAGCAGAAGAGTTCTTTTCAGAAGAGCATACAAGAAAAGAAATTCAGGAATTTCATCAGAAACAGAAACAAGAACGGCAAGTCTTAAGAAAAGAACACCATGAAGATGCGGCAGAATTTCGTCAAGAACAGCGTCAAGAAGCAAAAGAAAAACATCAGGAAGTTAAAGAAAAACGCGGTGAACGTCGTGAAGATATAAAAGAACGTCGTGATGAGCATCGTGAAAAGGTCAAAGACAGACACCAAGAACGTCGTGGCGATGTAAAAGAAAAACGTAAACACCGCCGTGAAAACACACAAGAACGTCGTAGTGACCGCCGTGAAAAGGTCAAAGACAGACACCAAGAGCGTCGTGGCGATGTAAAAGAAAAACGTAAACACCGCCGTGAAAACACACAAGAACGTCGTAGTGACCGCCGTGAAAAGGTCAAAGACAGACACCAAGAGCGTCGTGGAGATGTAAAAGAAAAACGTAAACACCGCCGTGAAAACACACAAGAAAGACGTAGCGACCGCCGTGGTAATGTAAAAGACAGACGTCAAAATCGCCGTGGAGAAATGAGAAGTAACAATAAAAACGGTAATGGAAAAATTATCCGTAAAAAGAAAGGCGGAAAAGGCAAAGCTGTTCGCAAAAAAGCTTCCAGCAAAGGTGGTGCAAAATCTCGTCGTCGCCAGTAAGATATCTAAAAAAAACAAAGGCACTCTTTTCAAAATAAAGGGTGTCTTTGGTTTTATGCGTTGATTTTCTTTCGCAGTAAATTTATTTGAAGGAATAAAATTATGACTAATGCCTATTTTGAAGTTCCAACTCCATACAATGAGCCAATATTGAGCTTTGCTCCTGATACAAAAGAAAGGGAAGAACTTAAGAAGAAACTAAAAGAACTTCGGTCAAAAGAAATTGAAGTTCCTTTGATTATTGGCGGAAAAGAAGTAAAAACTGGCAATTTAGGCATTATGACATCTCCGCAAAAACATTCTAAAAAATTGGGTGTTTATCATAAAGCTGGGACAAAAGAAGTAAAAATGGCAATTGTGTCTGCTCTTGAAGCTCGTAAAGCTTGGGCTGATATGCCTTGGGAGCAGCGTGCATCAATCTTTTTAAAGGCAGCGGATCTTCTTGCTGGTCCTTGGCGTTCTACATTGCTTGCAGCAACTATTCTCGGGCAGTCGAAAACAGTATATCAGGCTGAAATTGACGCTGCTTGTGAATTGATAGATTTTTTACGTTTCAATGTTGCTTTTATGGCAGAAATAATGATGGAGCAGCCTGTATCCTCTGAAGGATTCTGGAATCGCATGGAATATCGAGCCTTGGAAGGTTTTATATTTGCTGTAACTCCTTTTAACTTTACAGCGATAGCAGGCAATTTGCCGTCAGCTCCAGCAATGATAGGCAACACTGTTGTATGGAAGCCTTCTTCAAATGCTGTTTATGTTTCTTATTTTGTAATGAAATTATTTGAAGAGGCTGGTTTGCCTGCTGGCGTTATTAACTTTATCCCTGCTTCTGGTGCAGAAATCGGTGATTATGCACTTTCAAGCCCTGATTTGGCTGGAGTTCATTTCACTGGTTCAACCAAAGTTTTCAAAGGCATGTGGAAGAAAATTGGTGATAATATTCAAAACATGAAATATTACCCTAGAATTGTAGGCGAAACAGGCGGTAAAGACTTCATTTTTGCCCATAATTCAGCCGATATAGATGCTTTGGTTGTTGCAGCTTTAAGAGGGGCGTTTGAATTACAGGGGCAAAAATGTTCTGCTGCTTCACGTATGTATATGCCTCATTCTATCTGGTCAGAATTCAAAGAAAAATACGTTGCTGAAGTTAAAAAAATAAAAGTCGGAGACCCTGAAGATTTTACCAATTTACTTGGTGCAGTTATTGACAAGACTGCTTTTGATAAGGTCTCGTCTTATATTGATTATGCAAAAGAATCTAATGAAGCAGAAATAATCACAGGAGGAGGGTGTAACGACTCAAAAGGTTATTTCATAGAACCAACTACAATTGTTACAACAAACCCCAAATTCAAAACTATGGTCGAGGAAATTTTTGGGCCTGTATTGACAATTTTTGTTTATGAGGACGAAGATTTTGATGAGACTCTTAAGCTGTGTGATGGTTCACAATATGCTCTTACAGGAGCTGTTTGGGCACAAAATCGAGAGAAAATCGCATACATGACTAATGTATTGAAAAATGCTGCAGGCAATTTTTATATAAATGACAAGCCTACTGGAGCTGTTGTTGGTCAACAACCGTTTGGCGGAGGTCGTGCTTCTGGAACAAATGACAAAGCTGGAAGTAAAATGAATCTTTTGCGTTGGATAAATGCTCGTACTATTAAAGAAACGCTAGTTCCTCCAAAAGATTGGACTTATCCATCTATGGAAAAGAAATAGTTTGATATATTAAAAACTGTTATTGGAAAATATATTAAAAAATAGCTTTCTAAATATGCAAACTGTAGCTAAAATTGCTATAGGCGTTAATTTAATTAATATAGGGTAAGAAATATGGAAAATTTTGACTGGAACGACATTCCTGAAAAAGACAGCGAAGTGTTTTTGAAAAAAATAAACAGCAAGTTCCACAGAGAACTTTTTGATAAGGAATCGTCCAGATTAAGAGCAAGAAATCTGCCTTTTTACAAAGATTATAAGTTGCTTGAAATAACTGAATTTGCTTCACACCCTCCATTGACAATGGATTTTCTGTTCAAAGGAGATGACATTGAGCAAGTAGACGGTACAAAAGATTCAATCTTGTCTGTAAGTAAAAAAGCTGATGTTTACTTGAACAAGAAAAATGTAACAGGTTATGTAAAGTTTATTCTTAATTCAATGATGTCAGAAGATGGACGCTTCCAAGTGATTGAAAATATTGAAGAGATGCCGTTTTCTGAAGACCCTTCTCAAGAGCTTTTCAACGAATTGAAAGACCTTGTAAAGCCTGTAAAAACAATAAACATGACTGAAGAAGGTTACGATATAGAAGCTTATGTTTTATACAGTCGTACTCTTTTCAAAACGAAACTAAACGTAACTCACAAAGGTGTTGTAGATATAACAAAAGAAGAAATTCTTAAAGAAGAGCTTCCTGCAAACCCTATTATGCTTTTGTAATTATCTTTAAGAAGAGCTATGTTAATAATACAATACTGTTGTTAAAAGTACCTCTCAGCTGTCATTGCGAGAAGCGACAATCTATTTCAAACGAGGAGATTGCCACGTTACGCTAGCAATGACATCGAGGGGTCGTTTCCTTTTTGTCTTTCCCCTACAGTCGTCACCTTTAAAGTGGATTCTGAATCAAGTTCAGAATGACGGTTGGTGTGGTCGCCTTACGCTCACAATAAGATTGCCACGTCGCTATGCTCCTCGCAATTGTTACTTAAAACCATGCTATATTATATACAGAACATTGAAGAGGTTTGATGTTTATTGCCTATTGGAAAAATATTTTTTCAATAGGCAAGCAGGC
>DAOWDM010000104.1 GCA_030639035.1 Alphaproteobacteria bacterium | reverse complement strand
TCCTTTCTCCCATAAAAAAAGCCCCGAAAATTCGGAGCGGTTATAAAAGTGCAATTTCTGCACCTTTAGTTATTGACAATGTGCAATGACTGCACTATATTAAAGACATAAAGAGGATATAAACGATGGCAACAATTAAGCGTTTCAGCAAAACAAAAATTTCAATTTATGCTGAAGACCATCTACCTCCACACTTTCATATTCTTGGTGTTGACTTTGATGTTTTAGTTGAAATTGAAACAATGAACATCAAAGGCAAAAACAAAAGAGACATTAAGCAAGCTCTTGAATGGGCAGAGGAAAACAAAGACCTCTTAATGAGCAAATGGAAACAGTTAAACGAAAGGTAATGCTATGAAACAGCTTCGCATTCAATCAGTATCTTCACATGAAGACACTCGCATAAAAGTTTTTTTCTCAAACGGCATTGTAGCAAACATCAGCCTTTTTGATTTTGCGTCTAAATTTGCCTCTCTTCGTCCTTTGCTTGATGACAAAGAGCTTTTTTCAAAAGCAACAGTTGGCGAATGGGGCTGGGACATTCACTGGACTGATGATATTGAAATTCATGTTGATACTCTGTGGCGTCTTTACTTGGAGCAAAATAAACGCTTGATGACATCTGCAGATATGTGCTTATGGCGTAAAAACTTTGGTTTATCTCAAGTAAAAGCAGCCGAAGTTCTTGGCTTAAGCAAACGAACTCTAGCTTATTACGAAAGCGGAGCACATCAGATTCCTGAAACAGTACGCCTTGCCTGTAAAGGTGCAGAGCTTGAAATAAATATCAGGCATTAATCAACGTATTTAATCGCCTCCTTTTATTTTCCAAAGTACGCAGCCACAAATGGCAACGAGTAGTCCAGTCGTTGCCATTTTCACAGTAGTTTGCCAGAAGATTTTTCTAGCATCTTTCCAAGCCTCTAAAAGGTTTCGCAATTCCTTGATGTCTTCTGCCGCATCATCTCCATCAAGACCGACTTCCTTTAAGACTTGCCGTACACCTTTTCTTACAGCCGATATTTGAAGTTCTTCAAACTCATCAAGTGGAAGGCACACTATCTTTTCTTCCATTCTTAAACTTTCCCTTCTTTCATAAAAAAACGCCCATGAAAGGCTTTGCTGTTAAAAATTATTCTGGCTCATCGGGATAGACTGGATTTGCAGGGTTTGTTGTGGTTGTTGGCAAATCTCGTAAGGTTTGTCTGTAATCTTTCCATTCTTGAGGCATTGTTAGGTCGGAGCAAGCTCGCCAGTCGATGGCGGTTAGGAGGCGGTTTCGTTCTTTTCGCAAAGCTTGCCAGTTTACTGTTTCTCGTTCTGCGAGTTCTTCTGTGGTTAAGGCTCTGACGTTTTGGGTTATTATTACTTTGTCGGCTTTGATTTCTTCTGCATCTTCTGTGCGAATTTGAGTTTCTTGGTTGCATTCTGCTCCAATAATTTCATTTGGTAGCCAGCCGATAGCTTGTAATTCTTCAGCACTTGCATGTTTTAGGTTGTAAACATTTTTATAGTTTTTAGGCAAAGCACCTCTTTGGGTAGTTTTACCATCTGTTATTTGTGAATATTCTTGCATGATATTATTTATTCCTAATTAAGTAATATTAAACGTCTTTTCTTGGAAATCGCCTGTCCAAGAAACTCCACTTCTACTATCCAAGCTAACTTCTTCCCCTGTAAAATTGCCAACATTAGACGCATATAAAGTAAATGCTGTAGGAGACCTATCAGGGTACGAGTTTGTAATTTTATAAGAAGTAGGAAGAATTAAATTACCTTCTCCCAAATCTAATTGATGCCAACAAGGTGGAGGATAGGAATTGCCATCCCACCCATGCCCATTAAGGTGATTTTTATCAAAAATATAACGTATTGTAGATGGTGCTGTAGAATTCGGCGATGCTGAAGCCACTAAAGGCGATGGAGAAGTATTGCCAGTCATAGCCACCGTAGGGTATTCAACAGTATCAACAAAAAACTTTAGTTCCATTATTTGGTTCCACTGATTTGTGCCGAATGCTGTATACCGTAATCTAAAAAATCTATAACCAGTTTTTACACCAGCAGCACACATAAGAGCGTTCATAATTGACATTGTTTTGCTCCTATTTAATATCCAAACCGACGACGTACATATCAATGTTTGTTCCTGCGTCTTCTGACGTGAACACAAACCTGTCTCGTCCCGAAGGGGTAAAATCTGGGGTTTCGTCTCCTACTAATTTTGTTTGAGTTGGTAGGATAAGAGTTTGAGAACCGCCGTCTATGATGTCTAGGACTACACCGCTGTGTTTGCCGCTTTCCGCCCAGCCTGTGAATGCAAGGGTTGTTGTGCTTGTGGCTATTGTTATTTTTTGTTTATTGCCTTT
>DAOWDM010000034.1 GCA_030639035.1 Alphaproteobacteria bacterium | reverse complement strand
TTATGGAATTGAAACAATACAATTTGCTGCACAAATGCATTTATACATTAGAGAGAATGCTTTCAAAAATACCAGATATTGTTGTATCCAACACTTCAGCAGGGGCTAAATATCATATAGAACATGGCTATAAAGAAGAAAACCTAATTGTTATTCCAAGCGGAATTGATGTTAAAGAATTTACTCCAAGACCTGAAAGACGAGATATGATGCGTCTTGTTTTTGGGCTTTCGCCTGATTGCACTGCTATTGGAATTGCGGCAAGACTTGACCCAATTAAAAACCACCCAGCTTTTTTCAAAGCAGCATCTATTCTTCTTGAGAAAAACAGTCAAAATGCTCAAAACATTAAATTTGTATGTATTGGATATTGTGATTTGAAAAGCCTTAAGATTCTTGAAAAACAAATAGAAAACTTTAATCTTACAGATAATGTGATATGGGCAGGGCATTGTGAAACAATGGATACAGCATATTCTACTCTTGATATAGCTACCTCTTCAACCAGAGACACAGGTTTCCCAAATGCTGTAGCCGAGGCAATGGCGTGTGGTGTTCCTTGTGTTGCACTAGAAACTAGTGATAACCCTTTGATTGTAGGAGACGCTGGAATTATCGTAGAGCCAGACGACCCCGAATCTCTTGCAGAAGGCTGGCAGAAGCTATTAAATATTGGAGCTGAAGAACGCCAAACTCTTGGTCTTAAAGCTAGGACACGAATAGAAAAACAGTTTAGTGTAGATGCTTTGACAGACAGGTTTCTTATGGCTATCGATTCAAAAAGAACAGCTAAAACAGCGGAAAACAAAGAATGTGCGGGATAGCAGGTTTTATTGAACTAAAAAAACAATCTTCTAATCAGGAACTTGAAGCCACTGCAGCAGCTATGGCTGATAAAATCATTCACAGAGGTCCTGATGACGGCGGAGTCTGGGCAGATGAAGAAAACGGCATTGCTTTTGCTCATCGCAGGCTTTCTATTATAGACCTTTCTTCAGAAGGCAGTCAGCCCATGACCTCCTCTTGCGGGCGGTTTATAATTGTCTACAACGGAGAAATATATAATTACCAAGACATAGCAAACGACCTTTCAGCCGAGGGGGCAACATTCAAAGGACATTCTGACACAGAAGTTTTGCTGGAAGCTGTTTCCAGATGGGGATTGGTGAAAGCTCTTGAAGCTTCAAACGGCATGTTTGCCTTTGCTCTTTGGGATAAAAAAGAAAAACAACTGCATTTGTGTCGGGATAGATTCGGGCAGAAACCGCTTTTTTACGGCTGGTCAAATGGTGTTTTTCTGTTTTCTTCTGAATTGAAAACCTTTGATGCTCATAAAAGTTTTGCTCAATCTGTAAATTCTGGCTCATTGACTCTATATTTAAGACACGGCTTTGTGCCTGCTCCATATAGTGTTTTTGAAAATATATTTAAGCTTACAGCTGGAACTTATTTAACTCTGTCTCAAGAAGCTCTATCAAAGCCTAAAGATTTTTCCCCAGAGCCTGACGGAAACGCTTCCACTCTTCCAAAACGCTACTGGTCAGCTTTGGACGCAGTGAATAAAGGAAACAATTGCCCATTTGAAGGAAGCGATAAAGAAGCGGTTGATGCTTTGGAAGATTTGCTTTTAGATGCAGTCGGGAAATGTATGGTTTCAGATGTTCCTTTGGGAGCTTTTTTATCAGGCGGAATAGACTCTTCTGCTATTGTTGCCTTGATGCAAAAACAGTCATCAAGACCTGTTAAAACCTTTTCCATGGGCTTTCACGAAAAGCAGTTTAACGAAGCACACCATGCAGCAGCCGTTGCGAAACACCTAGGCACTGACCATACGGAAATGTACGTTACTCAAAAAGATGCTCGTGAAGTGATACCGATGCTTCCATCAATGTATGATGAGCCTTTTTCGGATTCCTCTCAAATACCTACATATCTTGTTTCGAAAATGGCAAGACAGCATGTAACTGTCAGCCTTTCAGGTGATGGAGGAGATGAGTTTTTTGGAGGTTATAACCGCTATCTTTTAGGAAGAAAAATCACTCGTGCAAGCAGTATGACACCGTCTTTTGTGAAAAAAGCTGCAACAAAATTCATGCAGGGCGTTCCTGTTGGAAAATGGGACTATCTAGCTGATAAAGTCTCGGGAATCCTACCTCAAAGCATGC
>DAOWDM010000141.1 GCA_030639035.1 Alphaproteobacteria bacterium | reverse complement strand
TCGTCCTCATCAAGGAATCGGCAGTAAAATACCCGCCGATTTTAACAAAAACTGTCATCGAATTAGTTGACATCTACAGCAATGACGTGTGTGTGGTAAAAGCACGGCTCTTATTGCAATAGAAATCTGTCAAATAGCAACGTTGTTGTGCAACATAACCAAACAAATAGAGTTTAGCTTTCTTGCGAATCTAAAATTTCTCGAATTACTTTTGCCAATTCTTTATTGACTAACGGCTTTTTTATGATTTTCTTAATACCTATGTCTTTGGCTTTTTTCTCAATAACCTCATCTATATATCCAGTATAAAGAACAATCGGAATATCAGGTCTAATGCGAAGCATTTCTTCAGCTAATTCTACGCCTGTCATATTCGGCATACCATAATCAGTAACTACAATATCAAAAGAATTGGGCTTAGCACGAAATAATTCTAATGCATCAATACTGCTTGTTTTAGCAATAACATTGTAGCCAAGAATTTCAAAAAATTGTTCTGCTAGTTGTGCTATAAATTCTTCGTCATCTATAATCAGTATCAGCTCTTTTCCTTCAAGCTTAATGTCTTTTTCTTCAATGAGAATATTATTCTCACCACCTTCTACCTCTGGGAAAAGTATAGTAAAAGTCGTACCGATTTCAAGCTCACTATGGACTCTAATATCACCGCCATGCTCTTTAACGATACCAAGAACCACAGAAAGCCCCATACCAGTACCATTATCTATTTCCTTTGTTGTAAAAAAAGGGTCAAAAATACGATCTAAAATTTTCTGCTCAATTCCACAACCAGTATCTGACACTTTAAGCTCCATATATGACCCTGCACTCAATTCAGGATGTTGTACAACTGAACTGCTATCGAGAACTTTATTAGCTAACTCAACTTTAATGACTCCAGCTCCATCGCTAATCGCATGAGATGCATTTATGCAAAGGTTCATAATTATCTGATGTATTTGCGTTGAATCTGCTAGGATTTTTGATGCATCAGAAGTGATGTTTTCTTGAATTTCAATAGAAGTAGGCAAGGTAGAACGCAACAAACTAACTGCCTCTTTGATGATTTTATCAAATGACACCACATCTTTTTCAATCTTACTCTGGTGGCTGAAAACAAGAATTTGCGTTATAAGTTTTTTGGCTCTACTTCCTGCTGCAATAACTTGCGTAAGGTTATTATACTCAATAGTTCCTTTTTCAAGCATTGATAGTGTTAAATCTGTATATCCTAATATAGCAGATAAGAGATTATTAAAATCATGGGCTATACCACTAGCTAATGTTCCTATGGATTCTAGTCTTTTTGTATTGTTAAACTGGACTTCAAGTTTTTTCTTTTCTTCCTTTATCTGTTTTTCTTTTGTTATATCAGTAGCACATCCAACAGTTCCTATCAGATTGCCATTTCTATCCCAAAAAGGAGCTTTATAAACATCAAAGCAGATATATTTCCCTTTGAGATTTCCACACTCTTCAAATCTATACGGTTCTTTTGTTTTCAGAACAATATCATCAGAATCAGCACTTTTTGCCCCAAATGTATGGTATTCAGGGTTTTCATAGTTATTTTTTGTTTCAATATCACTAAAAAACATCTCTGTTTTTCCGATAGGTTCTTTCGTATCTTTTGCATTAAGTAAAATTTCACAACAAGCTTTGTTTGCAAAAAGAAATTTGCTTTCTAAATCTTTCGTCCATATAAGATCAGGAAGATTATCGCACATCAACCTAACCATAGAATAAAATTCTTTTTGCTTGTTTTCACTTTCCTGCAGCTTAAACTCTGCATTTTTACGCTCTGTAATATCTCTAGTAATACCTTGCAAACAAATTGGATTACCTTCGTCATCTAACAGTACTCCACCATTTATTTCACATTGAACTTCTTCGCCTTTTTTATTATACAAATTCATTTCAAATACTACCCTAGTATTCTCGGGTAAATTATTCATAACATATAATACTTTTTCCTGTGCTTTTTTTAACTCTTTGGGTGAGCAGCATTCGTGCAGTCTTTTTTCTACATACTCTTCACTGGTAAATCCAAGAAATTGATAAACAGACTTTCCAACATAAATAAATTCCAGATCCATATTCATCTGCCAAAGGCAATCGAATATATTATCTGTTAAAAAGCGATATTTTTTCTCACTATCGACAAGAATATCTTTTTCTTTTTTATTCAGTGCTTCTTTTCTGGCAATAGAATCTAAAATGACCTTTCTTCCAAACAAAAATGAGGCTAAAACAAATGAAATATAGCCAATATGAGCGAACACATTATCTAGTGTGGAAAATTGAAAATAACAATATGGAATAAGGCTGGCACAAGCTAAAAGAATAAAAATTAGTGTAATTTTATGTTTTTCTATTTGCTCTTCATGCTTTATTGTCATTTGTTTTTCCTTTTAAGGTGGAAGCAAACACACTACCTACCTTTACAGATGAAGTCAAATACTGGCAAATTTAACAGTTCAGTTGCTTTCGAGAAAAACAAGTGGTTTGAGAAACATGCACAGTTTGCATGTTATACTACAGCAAAAATACCGTCTTTAACTTTGCCTTTAGAGGTTGTATGAATAAAAAGAAACCCGAATAGGTTTGCCTTTTGATATGTATTCCATTTTTCCCTCTCTTGAATACTATTTAGCTTGGAAGTTCTACTTTGCTTAACTTAAGTTGTTCTTTTAATTGAGATTTTATTCGCTCTAGAGCATCATAATTTTTTGCTTCACAACGAGCAACCAGCACAGCTTGAGTATTGGACGACCTTAACAGCCACCAACCGTCTTCCGTTAAAACTCGCACGCCATCAGTATCGTCAACATTTGCTCCATCTTTTTTCAAGCGTTGCTTTACTTCTTCTACAACAGTAAATTTTCTTGTGTCATCACACTCGAATCGTAATTCTGGAGTATTTATCATATGAGGAATACGGTCGAATCTATCAGAAAGTGTTTCGCCATCTAAATTCGCAACAATTCCAAGCAAGCGTATAGCTGCATAAAGTGCATCATCATAGCCATAGTAGTGGTCAGCAAAGAAAATATGACCGCTCATTTCACCTGCAAGGGGAGAACCTGTCTCAATCATTTTGCTTTTTATCAAAGAATGTCCAGTACGCCACATTAGAGGCTTGCCACCCATGCGTTTAATTTCATCAAACAAAACCTGACTGGCTTTTACATCTGCAATAATTGTTGCTTCAGGATTAGTTTTCAATACTTCTTCCGCAAACAGAATCATAAGCTGATCGCCCCAAAGTATCCTGCCGTTACCGTCGACAACTCCAATACGATCACCATCACCGTCAAAAGCTATACCAATATCAGCCTTTTCAGTTGCGACCATTGACTGAAGATTATCAAGATTTTCTGGATCAGCTGGATCTGGGTGATGATTTGGAAAAGTTCCGTCAACCTCAGCAAAAAGAAGAGTATGCTTACCAGACAAGCGTTTTGTTAAAGCTGTTAAGATATCGCCAGTAGCTCCATTGCCTGCGTCCCATACAACTTTCAACTCTTTTTTACTGCTGTAATCCTGCAAAAGTCGCTCTATGTACTGATTTTCCACATGAAATTCAATTTTACTGCCTTCACCTGAAGCATAATTTCCTGAAAGAGCTATTTCCCCTAGTCGTCTTATATCATCACCAAAAAACGGTTTTCCGCCTATAACCATTTTAAAGCCGTTCTGGTCAGGTGGGTTATGCGAGCCAGTAATCATTATACCTGCATCAGCGTCTTTTGATGCAAAATACAGCATAGGAGTAGGTCCCATACCGATACACTTTACATTAAGACCGCAGGATTTAAGCCCTTTAACAACCTCGGCTTCAAAAGCAAAAGAACTTAATCTTCCATCATATCCTACACAAACACTCTTTCCGCCTTTTTCAACAACCATAGTGCCGAAAGCACGTCCTATGGCAAGGCTATCGCTTGCGGTTAAAGTCTTATCGACAACCCCGCGGATATCATATTCTCGAAGTATTGAACTGTGAAAAACATGTTTTTCCGTCATAATAAAACCTTGTTTATTAAGTAATTACTGAAGGTCTATAGCGTCCTGTACGCATTCCAACTTCTGCTATTTGAACTGCGATTGAAATAAGTTCCGCAAGATTATTCTGAGTATCTATATTCAGTTTCTCATGATTTTTTTCATAACTCTCAATATATATACGCAAGGTAGCACCTTCTGTGCCTGTACCTGAAAGACGGTATATAATTCTTGCTCCGCCCTTAAACAGAATACGAATCCCTTGGTTATTACTAATGCTTCCATCAATCGGGTCTGTATAGCTAAAATCATCGCATAACTCGACTTCATAACTACCGATTTTTTTACCTTTCATGTCAGCCGATTTAGCACGAAGGTTATCCATCAGTTTTACAGCCATTTCACTATTAACAGCTTCATAATCATGACGAGAATAATAGTTGCGTCCATATTTCTCCCAATGACTCTGCATAATTTGCTCTACAGATTCACCACGAGCAGCAAGAATGTTAAGCCATAACAAAACAGCCCATAAGCCGTCTTTTTCCCGAATATGACTAGAACCTGTACCGAAACTTTCCTCACCACAGAATGTTACTTTGTCTGCGTCCATCAGATTACCAAAGAACTTCCAGCCAGTAGGAGTTTCATATGATTTTACAAGCAGGTCTTTTGCCACTAAATCAGCCGCTCCGCTTGTCGGCATAGAACGTGCTACGCCAACTATTCCATGTTTATATCCTGGAACTAGGTGTGCATTTGCAGCTAAAACAGCCAAACTATCACTTGGAGTAACAAAAATGTTTTTGCCAAGAATCATATTTCTGTCGCCATCGCCATCTGAGGCAGCTCCAAAACTATGAGCATCTGAATCAGTCATTAAATTAACAAGCTCGTGAGCATGGGCAAGGTTAGGGTCTGGGTGTCCTCCGCCAAAATCAGTTTTAGGCTTACCGTTTATTACTGTTCCAACAGGAGCTCCTAGTATTTTTTCAAAAATTTCTTTGGCATATGGTCCTGTAATAGCGTGCATAGCATCGAAACGCATCGAAAAACCGTTTTCAAATAATTTGGATATAAGGTCAAAATCAAATAATTCTTCCATAAGCTGAATATAATCTTTGACCGAATCGATGACTTCAACTGTCATTTTTCCAAGCTTTATTTCACCTAATGTATCAATATCAACATCAGGCTCATCGACTATTTTATATTCGCTTATTTTTTTAGTACGTGCATAAATTGCTTCGGTAACGGACTCTGGAGCAGGACCTCCATTAGAAGTGTTGTATTTGATTCCGAAATCTTCCTTAGGACCTGCAGGATTATGGCTTGCCGAAAGAATAAGCCCGCCAAAAGCCTTGTACTTGCGGATAATGCACGAAACAGCAGGAGTAGACAGCAGCCCACCCTGCCCCACAAGTACTTTGCCGAAACCATTTGCAGCCGCCATTTTTAAGATAATCTGCACAGCTTCACGGTTTAAATAACGACCATCTCCGCCAACAACTAGAGTTTTGCCCTTATACTTTTCAAGAGAATCAAAAACAGATTGAACAAAATTAGCAAGATAATGAGGTTTTTCAAACTCAACTACCTTTTTTCTTAAACCAGACGTTCCAGGTTTTTGACCTTTAAACGGTGTTGTTTTAATTATTTTGATAGCCATGTTTATCCCTTTTTTTACAACTGTTCAAAGAATACTATCAGCTATTCACCCAATCTGCCAATACTTGAATATTTAAACCCTTCTTTTATCATTTCTTTAGGGTCAAAAATATTTCTTAAATCAACAAGAATATAAGAGTTCATCAGCTCTTTTACTCTTTCAATCTGCAAAGTACGGAATTCATTCCATTCTGTCAAAACAGCAAGAGCATCAGCATTTTTCATTGCATCATAAGCATCTTCACACCATACAACTCCATCAAGAAGCTCTTTTGCCTCTTTCATTCCTTGAGGGTCGAAGGCTCTAACAACAGCACCTGCTTCAACAAGAGCTGGAACAATATCCAAAGCAGGAGAATCACGCATATCATCTGTATTAGGCTTAAAAGTCAGCCCAAGAACAGCTATTGTTTTGCCTTTTATAGAACCGCCACAAGCATCAATAATTCTTTTAGCCATATCTTTTTTACGCTTGGCATTTATATCAACTGTTGCTTCTATAAGCCTTACAGGCGAATCATACTGCTGTGCTGTTTTTACAAGAGCTAGAGTATCTTTCGGAAAACATGAGCCTCCATAACCAGGTCCTGGGTGCAAGAATTTTGCACCAATACGACCGTCAAGCCCCATTCCTTTTGCTACATCATGAACATCTGCTTCAACTTTTTCGCATAAATCAGCCATTTCATTGATGTAAGAAATCTTCATTGCAAGAAAGGCATTGCTTGCATATTTAATAAGTTCCGCAGTCTGCCGTCCTGTAAATACAATAGGAGTTTCAATAAGATACAAAACTCTATAAAGGCGACGCATTACGTCCCTTGCTTTCTCGCTTTTTGTTCCTATCACTACCCTGTCAGGACGCATGAAATCGCCGATAGCAGAGCCTTCACGCAAAAATTCAGGATTCGAAACAACATCAAATTCAATATTAATCCCCCTTTTTTCAATTTCTTTCTGAATAATTTTACGTACCTGATCTGCCGTTCCGACAGGAACAGTCGATTTATTTATTATGATCTTGTATTCATTCATAACCTGTCCGATTTGAGCAGCTACCTGATGGATATATGAAAGATCGCAGGAACCATCAGGCTTTGAGGGTGTACCCACGCAGTTGAGTATAAACAGAGCATCTTCAATACCTTCTGCAAGGT
>DAOWDM010000265.1 GCA_030639035.1 Alphaproteobacteria bacterium | reverse complement strand
TTTGGAGGAGAATATCACGCCTCTACTTTTCCATCATGGCTAAATATATGGGAAAAAGTCATAATTCCACTAGGTCTGCCTGATATATTTTGTGATGCTGCTCCTGTTTCTAAAGCTCCTGCTTCAAGGGCAATTTTTGTATCTAATCCTTTAAGAGGGTTAGACTGGCTGCTTGACCTGTGGGAAAAAAGAATCAAACCTTATGCACCAGAAGCAGAAATTCATGTTTTTTCAGGGGCTACTGTATATAACTTAAAAGATGAAAAAAAGAATCAGCAAATGAAAGCGGTTCTTGAAAAAGCAGAAAAAATGGCTGATGCAGGAGTGAAAATCAGAACTCCTGTTATGAAAACAAAACTACTTGAAGAGATGCAAAAATCACGTGTTCTTTTATATCGTGGAGATATTAACGAGACATTTTGTCTTGCAGTTGGAGAGGCTCAGGCAGCAGGTGTTCCTGCGGTTGTCAAGCCTATAGGTTCGGTAACAGAAAGAGTCGTTCACGGTTTAACAGGTATAGTTGCTGATGATGATGAAGCTTTTGCTCAAGCTGCTGTAAAGCTTCTTACTGATGATGATGAGTGGCACTATATGAAAAATGGTGCTATTGCTACTCAAAGAGATTGGCGTTGGGATAATGCAGCAGAAGCATTTGAAATGCTGATACCTAAACAATAAAAAAGGGCAAATAAATGCGTATTCTTCATGCAATGGCAGGGGCAGAATTTGGCGGAGCAGAGGCTTTTTTTACAAGGCTGGTTATTGCAATGCATAATGCAGGAATGCATCAACAAATAATTTTAAGACCTCATGCAGGGCGAATGGCTACTTTAAAGGAAGCAGGGCTAAATCCAATAGAAGCTCCTTTTGGCGGTGTTTTTGACTTGAAAACATCTTTTATATTCAAGCGTGAAATTAAACGTTTTAAGCCTCATGTTGTAGTAACATGGATGAACAGAGCTTCAAAGTTCTGTCCCAAAGGTGATTTTGTGCATGTAGCACGTCTTGGCGGTTATTATAACTTAAAATATTATAACAAATGCGAGCATTTGATAGGAAACACACCAGACATTGTAGATTATCTTGTGCGTAAAGGCTGGGATAAAGAAAAGGCTCATTATCTTCCAAATTTTGCTGATGCTGAAACAATGCCCGCTGTTTCTCGTAAAGAATTTTTCACTCCTCAAAAATCCCCTTTGATTTTAGCTTTGGGCAGATTGCATGAAAATAAAGCTTTTGATACATTGCTAGATGCGTTGGTCAAAGTTCCCGAGGCTTATTTATGGCTTTCAGGTGAAGGTCCTTTAAGGGAAAAACTTGAAGAACAAGCTTCACTTTTAGGTGTAAAACCACGAGTGCGTTTTTTAGGGTGGCGAGATGATGTTCCTGCTCTTCTTGCAGCGGCTGATATTCTTGTGTGTCCATCAAGACATGAGCCTTTGGGAAATGTTGTGCTAGAGGGTTGGGCTCAAAAAACTCCTGTAGTTGCGACTAATTCAGCTGGTCCTGAAATGCTGATAAATAATGAAAAGAACGGCATGTTGACTCCTATTGATGATTCAAACGCAATGGCAGTTGCAATCAATCGGCTTATAAAAGAACCTGACTTTGCTCAAAAATTGTCAACGCAGGCTTTAAAAGATTTCAACAAGAAATACACCAAAGAGTCTGTTCTTTCTCAATACAATAAATTTTTTGAAGATATTCTTGAGTAATCTTCATCTGTAAGCACCAACTAATTTAATGATGAAAAACATTGTAATTATGAACACCGCACCACCGTCATTCTGAATTAAATTCAGAATGACGGTGGTGAAAAATTCAGGATGACAGTGGAGGAGGGAAAACAAACATAATGTGTGGCATAGCAGGGATTATTACGGCTAATGGAACAAAGCCTGATGAAAGGGTTTTAGATGCTCTTTCAAAAGCTTTGGTACATCGTGGTGGCGATGGTGTCGGGCGTTATGTTTCAAACGGCGTTGGATTTATTCAGACAAGGCTTGCTATAATTGATGTTGAAGGTGGAAAACAGCCGTTTTTTGACGGTGAGAACGTTCTTGTAGCAAATGGTGAAATATATAATTATCTGGAGCTAAAAAAAGAACTTGCCGATGTTTCTTTTTCCACTCATTCCGACTGTGAAATTCCTTTGCATCTTTATCGAAAACAAGGGCTTGAGTTTATCGAAAAGCTAAGGGGTATGTATGCAATAGCTATACATGACCATGAATCTTCCCGTGTGATTCTTTCTCGTGATTCTTTCGGTATTAAGCCTTTATATTATGCAGAAACTTCCAAAGGTTTGGTTTTTGCTTCTGAAGCTCAGGCAATTATTGCTACAGGTTTAGTCTCGGCGGAGCTAAATAAAAGCAGTGCGTTTGAACTGCTGCAGCTTCAATTTACTACTGGCAGACAGACTATTTACAAAGGCATTAAGCGTGTTTTGTTAGGTGAAACTTTAATAATTGAAAACGGAAAAATCACAGAAACAAGACTGCGAAAAGCTTTGCCTGAAACTGGAGTTGTGAAAATAGGTGAAGAGGAAGCCCTCGACCGCTTGAATGACATTCTCGAGAACAGCGTAGAACTTCATCAGCGTTCGGACGTTCCTTTTGGAATGTTTTTATCTGGCGGAGTCGACTCGTCTGTGATTTTAGCTTTAATGGAAAGGTTGAATTCCAATCCTGTTATGGCATTTACGGCTGGTTTTTCAGGAACAAAAGTCCATGACGAGAGGGAACATGCTAAAAAAATCGCAAAGGCAGTAAATGCAGAACATATCGAATTAGATATTACAGAAAAAGACTTCTGGAAGCACTTGCCTGAAATAGCAGGAGCTATGGAAGACCCTGTAGCAGATTATGCTATTTTGCCGACTTATCTGCTTGCAAAGCTTGCAAAACCTTATGTAAAAGTGATTTTAAGCGGTGAGGGCGGTGATGAGCTTTTTGCAGGATATGGACGCTATCGTTCTGCAATCAGAACAAGATTTTTTGCAAAAAAAATGCGTCGCAAAGGGGCTTTCCATGGGCTTGGAATTCTGCGAGACGAATCCTCTGGCTGGAGAGACGGCTTTGCAGAAATTGAAAATATCAAACGCCCGAATCTAACTAAACTTCAAGCGGTGCAGGCTATTGACAGCACAGACTGGCTGTCTAATGATTTGCTGATAAAGCTGGACAGGTGCTTAATGGCAAATGGCATAGAGGGACGAGTCCCTTTTCTTGATATGGAAGTTGCAAACTTTGCTTTTAACCTGCCAGACAATTTGAAAATTAAAGGAAAGACAGGAAAATGGCTAATGAGGAAATGGCTTGAAAAGCACTTTCCTGTCTCTAAACCGTTTGCTCCTAAAAAAGGTTTTACCGTCCCAGTTGCTGAATGGATTTCTGAACGAGGGAGTGAATTAGGGCATCTTGTAGCTATTCAACCTTGTATAATTGAACTTTGTAAACCTGAGGAAACAGCAGCTTTGTTCTCATCTTCTGGGAAAAAAGCAGGCTTTGCTGCTTGGTCATTGCTTTTTTATGCTTTATGGCATCGCAAACATATACTAAGATTAAAATCTGAAGGCGATGTTTTTGATGTTCTCTCGGAGCGTCTTTAACTACTAGTTGAGAATTAAAGAATGCTGACACTTCTAACAGGTTACTGGCAACATCATAAAACTCCAAAAGCAGGGTTTCTTGATTATATCCCACGAGGGTTCTTTGGCTGTATTGTTATTTCAATAGATGTTGTGCTGTGTTTTACTATTGGCTGGATATATAATATTTTTACTTTTGATGCTGTATTTGCATCAATGGTGACAGCATATATTCTTTTAGCAATTTGCAATTTTGTTTATCGTTTAATGGCAAAAGAACTTAATGAAGCAAGAAGCTACATAACTAAAGTTCGTGAAATAGTTCTGTTGAGAGAAACAGAAGAAAACTCAACCTCTCCTGATAAAAAAGCTCAAATGGAACTAGATGGACTGCGGGCTAGCCATAGAAGAAGCTCTAGAAGCATTGAAGCTTTGATGCAGGAAAACAAAAACTTAAAAACTCATTACAGAGTAATAAAAGAAAAATATGAAAAACTTAAAATTGATAACTTTGATGAGGATTCTAAAAACGAAAAAGAACTCAATCACATTATTAATAAACAAAAAGAAAAAATTATTAAAATGCAGGTTAGTGCAAAAACAGTAGAGTTTCCTGAATGGGTATCTTTTTTACCATACTCCGAAGGCGATTCATTAAAAGATATAAAAACAGCCTATCGTTCTCTTGCA
The DNA here is from genome assembly GCA_030639035.1 of Alphaproteobacteria bacterium. Lineage (GTDB taxonomy): Bacteria > Pseudomonadota > Alphaproteobacteria > DAOWDM01 > DAOWDM01 > DAOWDM01. The sequence continues at coordinate 3,988 of DAOWDM010000265.1, read as the reverse complement.
AAATCACTCCACCCAGATAGTAGCAAAGCAGATGGGGAACGCATGAAAAGGCTCAATGAAGCTTGGGCAGAAGCTAAAAAATGGTTTGAAGAGCAAGAACGCCAGCTATAACTGAATTGCTTAATAATGATTGTATTTCTCTGCTTCAAATTCGCTGTTATTCTGAACTAAATTGTGAGGGTCTATAACTGCGTTATAGCTTCCCTACACCTTTGGTTTCAGTATCCTCTTCCGAAAAAGAAGATCCTGAATCAAGTTCAGGATGACAATGGGGGGGGGCAAGCCGTTCTTTATGTTTTCGTAAAGTCCGCAAAGCGACACCCCTCTTGTCATGCTCAAGCCGTTAGGCTTGGGAAACCAAAGAATTGTTTGGATACCCGAATTTTTGGTTCGAACATATGACAAGCTAGGACTGATTTGATAAATTCCCAGCCCCTTCGGGCTGAGAATTATAATTGTTGAACAAAACTTAGGATAGAAGCTACCTAGCCACCTCTTTGATTTCTCTTTGCAGCACTCAAGGCAGCATTGACTTTGCCTTTATTAAGATTTTTAGGTTTGTTAGTGTTTTCTAGTGTTTTAGCTTTTATATCCACTGGTTTTTCTTTAAGCATATTATTCAAAAGAGCCATGCTTTGCTGCACTACTATACTTTGCTGTTCAGCATCTGTGCCATGATATTCTGCACCACTATCTTTCATAAGCTTTTTAACAGAAGCCTGCATTTTACTCTGAATAGCAGATTTTTCATCTTCATGCATTTTATCTACGCTGTTTAAGAAAGCTTTTATAAAAACCTTATCTTCATTTGTAGATTTACCTTCAAAAGACCTGTCCATACAATTATTAAATCGTTTCATAGACATATCTTCATTTGTTTTTTGAAGCTCATTATTGTTATTTTGGGCAACAACAGAGTTTTCCTGCCCAGCCATAAGCTGTTTCGGAGGCTCTTGACCAGCTGCCAGTTGCAACTGCTCGTCTTGTTCTTGCAAAGATTCTGCTTTTTCAGGCAACAAAGCAACAGGTTGCTGACCTTCTTTGAGCTGCAACGGTTCTGCTTTATGTTCTGTTTTATGCTCCTCTTTACTTACTTCTTCTATTTCTATATTCGCTTCTTCTGCTTCTATGCTCGCTTCTTCTGCATTAGTTTTTTCAGCTTCAGGAACGTCTTTTTCTTTTTGCTCTACAGGTGGCTTGTGTGTTGCTTTTTCAGCTTCCCACAAAGCTCTTACTTCATTTGGAGGGCTATAACCAATTGGACGAACACCTTGACGCTGAGCTTCCAACCATACACGTGCTTTGAATTCTTCACTGCCTTCAAGTTGCATTCCACGCCAATTGCGAAGCTTTACACCCCTTACTAGAGTTTCAATATCTTTATCAGAAGGTTTTTCCCCCTTAGGAGCATCAACACCTATTAAATCTCCAGTATCAACAAGCTTTGTACCAGACTCCATATCAATGGTAACCATTTTACTATCAGGATCATGGTCTACATTTACAATCTGAGAGTCTTCTCCTTGTGCCATTTTCAGATACAGCTTGAAAACTTCTTCCGAATTCATGCTGTTGGCTGTTTTACCCTCAACATTAAAAGCATTATCCATGTTGCCGACACCTGGAACTTCCTGCTCTTCTTCTTCTTCTTTGCTTGCTTTTTGTTCGTCTAATATAATATCGTCAACCAAAGTTCCAATAGCTTCTTGTTCAGCCTGTTGAATAAAAGCTTTTTCGATTCTTTCTTCTTCATCTTTAATAGCTGCTTGCTCTTTTTCTGCAAGATCTTTTTCTGCAAGATCTTCTTCTGTAAGTTCATCTTCCAACATAGGTGTAAACTCTTCAGGGTTTTTTTCAGCCATTTTAATACTCCATTTGCTCAAGAACTTTTAGATTAGAAACTCTTCAATATGTATTTATACCACAAACAATAACGATTTGGAAAAGTTTTTTGTCTTTTTTGCAAAAAAAGACAAAAAGCCACTCGTGTTAAAGAACAGGTCTTCATATTTATAGTTTTTATGGGCTAATTTTCTAATGCTTTAATTCCTGGTAATTCTTTGCCTTCTAGCCATTCAAGAAAAGCTCCGCCTGCTGTGGAAATGCAGGAAAAATCTTCCTGAACACCAGCGTTTGCAAGGGCTGAAACAGTATCGCCACCACCTGCTACAGTAAGAAGCTTGCCTTGTTTTGTAAGTTCAGCAGCTTTTCTAGCAACCATATTAGTTGCAGAATCGAAAGGTTTAATCTCGAAAGCACCAAGAGGACCATTCCAAATCAAAGTTTGGCAGGATTCAAGCTTATCAGCAACTTCTTTTGCACTTTTAGAGCCAGAGTCGAGAATCATCATATCTTCAGGAACATCATTTGCTGAAACAGTTTTATATGAAGCTCTTTCTGCAAATTTATCAGCAACAACTACATCAGAAGGAAGTATAATTTCGCAATTATGTTTTTTTGCTTTTTCAAGAACTTCCCTTGCAGTGTCAGCCATATCTTTTTCACACAAAGATTTACCAATATCAACGCCTTGTGCGAAAAGAAAAGTATTTGCCATGCCACCGCCGATAATCAGAACATCGACTTTTTCAACCATATTTCCAAGAAGTTCCAGCTTTGTTGAAACCTTAGCTCCGCCAATAACTGCCGCTACTGGACGTATAGGATTTCCAAGAGCTTTTTCCAAAGCTTCCAGCTCTGCCTGCATAAGACGACCTGCAGCATGTGGAAGCTGTCTTGTTATAGCTTCTGTAGAAGCATGGGCTCTGTGAGCTGATGAAAAAGCATCGTTTACATAAACATCTGCTAAATCGGCAAGTTTTTTTGCAAAAGTAGGGTCATTAATTGTTTCTGAAGAATGAAAACGGAGATTTTCAAGCAAAACAACTCCACCAGCTTCAAGAGAATTAACTGCTTTTTCAGCTTCCAAACCAACACAATCTTCAGCAAAAGCAACGGGTCTGCCGTTCAAAGCTTTACTTAAAGCATTTGCAACTGGTTTTAATGACATACTGTCTATACGCTGTCCTTTTGGACGACCAAAATGAGAGGCAACAATGACTTTAGCACCTTTTGCAATAAGGTCTGTAATAGTTGGAACTGTGCGGTCAATACGTGTTGTGTCGGTGATTTTACCGTCCATCATAGGAACATTCAAATCAGCACGCAAGAAAACACGTTTACCTGCTACATCAATATCATCAATTGTTTTGAAAGAAGCCATTGGATTTTAAGCCTTTTTATATGACTTCCCCCTCTTTGACATTAACAAAGAAGGGGAAATACGGTTTTGTTATTTTAGTGCATTAACTTAAATGAGTTTGCCCATTGCAACCGCTGTGTCAAGCATACGGTTAGAGAAACCCCATTCATTGTCATACCAAGTAAGAATGCGAACAAGCGTACCATCAACAACATTTGTGCCATCAGCATCAAAACATGAACTGTGTGCGTCATGGTTAAAGTCAACAGAAACCAAAGGCTCTTCATTAAAGGATAGAACGCCCTTCAAAGCACCGTTAGCGGCTTCTTTAATTGCAGCATTAACTTCTTCTTTTGTTGTGCTTTTATTAACAACGCAAGTCAGGTCAACCAAAGATACGTTTGGAGTTGACACACGAATTGCTGAACCGTCAAACTTGCCAGCAAGCTCAGGTAAAACAAGACCAACAGCCTTTGCAGCACCAGTTGTTGTAGGAATAATATTCATTGCACCAGCACGAGCACGGCGTAAATCGCTGTGAAGAGTATCTACAATTCTCTGATCGCCTGTGTAACTGTGAATTGTTGTCATGTAGCCGTGTTTAATGCCGAATTTTTCATTCAAAATAGAAGCTACAGGAGCAAGACAGTTTGTTGTGCATGAAGCGTTTGAAACTACAAGATGATCAGAAGTAAGTTTTTTGTGGTTTACACCGTAAACAACAGTTAAATCTGCACCAGCACTTGGAGCAGAAACAAGAACACGCTTTGCACCTGCTTCAAGATG
>DAOWDM010000025.1 GCA_030639035.1 Alphaproteobacteria bacterium | reverse complement strand
AATCGTCATAACAGCGGAAATGACCGCTAAGACTCAAGAATCATAATTAAACTTCTTTTATCTATGCTATCGGTAATAGCACTACAAAAAGGACTCAATCAAACAAAAAACGGCTGTTTTCAACTAAAAGCATAAGGCGTGGCAATTTTGCAACAAAAGTACATACTCTGGTATTACTTGGGATATACTTTAGTACTATAGAGAAGCAGAAAAGAAGAATAAGGACAGGAAAAATATGAATTTCAAGCTTAAAAATTATAAAGAAAACGTGAGAGTCGTCTAGCTGTCGCTACTAACGTCATTGTGAGGAGCGAAGCGACGTAGCAATCTCACTTTTGCCTGCACAATCTCAATGAGATTCTCACGTCGCTTCGCTCCTCAGAATGACGGTGAGAGGTCGCTTCGCTCCTCAGAATGACGGTGAGAGGTCGCTTCGCTTCTCAGAATGACGGCGGAGGTGTTCAAAATGACGGTAAAGGTTGTCGTCATTCCCCAATCTATCGTCATACTCGAAATTTCAATTTCGGGTATCCAGTCTTCCTTAGAAAGGCTCTGGATTCCCAGCCTTTGGCTGAGAATGACGGCGGAGGCGTGGGGTTGTCATTTGTTTAGCCTAGTATTTATAGATTCCTTTGTGGGTTTTTATAAGACCTTCCTGCTCATGCTCTTCATCTTCTTCATATTCTTCGTAATAATAGTCATTGTCATCATCAGCATTTTCTTGATGGCGAGATGTTTCTTTTTTAATTTTAGTCTCGTTTTTTAAGCCTTCTTCAGTTTCTTTTTTTGCTCTTACATTATAAATGATTTTGGCAAAAGTTTTTATAGAATTAAAAAAGTTCTTAATTTCTACAAGATTTGTTTCAGTTTTTTTAACGGACAGCTCTATCTTTTTAAAAGCATTTCTCACCGAAACAATGCTTTTGGCTTTTTTTATTTCAACCATAGCTGTTTTTGTTTCTTTAGCTGACTTATCAGCATAAGAAGCTTCTTTTTCAACACTTTTGAAAAACGTGTCAAGCTGAGACTCTGCATCTTCGATATCGTCAACAAACTGAATATCGATAGAGGCTTGTGTAAACACTTTCATGGCTTGTTCAGCTGTGGTTTTAATTTCATCAATTGCAGCAGAAACTTTTATTGATGATATTTCTGCTTTGGCTGTAATTTCCGTTATAGTTTTTGATATTATTTTGCTTATTGGTTCGGTCGTAACTTTAATAGCGTTTGCGATTTTTTTTGCATCTTTCAAAGCTAATTGTATTCTTTCAATGGCTTTTTCTGCTTTTTTTACGGTTTCTTTGGCTTCTTCTGCACTTTTTGCGTTTTTTGCTTCTTCAAGAACACTTTTTATATCTGAAACAGCAAAATCCGCAACAGATAAGACTGCTTTAGCTGCTTTAGCATGTATTTCAACCGCAGATACAAAAACCTTTGCTTTTGGAACAAACTCAGCATCGGTCTTTGCTTTTGTAGAAGATATTGCTGCCGACTTGGAAAAAACTGTAATTTCATTATAAATTTCATTAGCTGTTTCCAACATTCCATTTATATCATGCACAGCAGCTTCTCGGGCGGCTTTTGCAATAGCAGCAGCTTTTTCAGCTTTAGCTTTAGCTTCGGCTATTTCATCATCTTGCTGTTTTAAGCTAGCAAAATATTCTTTCAACTCATCAATATTATATGTCTTTTCCAGATTGCTGAGATTCCCTTGTGTTTTAATGCTAAAATTAGGAATATCCTCAAGCTTTGGAAACAATAAAACCAAATTAGAATCAACCGACCATTTTTTTAAATCCATAGCAACCGACATATTAATATTTCCAAAGTCTGTATTTATTTTGTTTTTAAGAGCTTTAATATGACCTTTATCAATAGCTATTTCACCTTTAGCTTTTTTCATCAAAGTTGTTTTTTCAGAAGAAATAAAAGTTTCGAGAGTTTCATGTAAATTGTCAGGTGTTCGTCTCTTGCTTAATTCTGCACTTATATCTTCCATAGAAAAACCAATAAGCGTGCCGCCTTTGATGATAAATTCTCCATTCCCATCAGCTTTTGTTATCCACTCATAAACATTTTGACCTGAAAGAGAAAATTCAAGATTAAGCTCAAGATTGCCATTGTCGACATTTATCAGATTGTTATCAAATAGTTTTGAAAACACTTTGGAATCAAACAGTGTTATTTTTCCATCTATTTCATGTGTGATGCCAGAAGAATCGATAGTTCCTGAACCCTCAAGGTCTCCATTATTATATTCGCCAGTCAATTTTTTGATTTTTGCAATTCTATCTGTAATAGAAAACACTAGTTTTGGCTGTTCAATTTCTAGAGATTTATAAGTGATTTTTTCAGCGTTTAAAGACATTTCTATGTCAGCTAGGTCAAACCATGATAAATCTACAGGAGTTTTTGACCATGGAGCTATATTGCTTTTTTTAGCAAATTCTTTTTTCTTTTGCAGGAATTTAGAAATATGTAAATCATTTCCTGTAAGCTTGGCTTTTATTTGAGGACGTTTTTTATTAAAGTCAAATGCAGCTGTTCCTTTGATTTTATGCAGCCCAATGCTAAAATCAATATCTGAAAAATCCACAGTTTTATTGTCGCCAGTTATGTTTGCGGTTGCCTTTAGAATGCCAAGAACTTTGCCAGCTGGTCTGTATTTTTTATTAAAAAGCCGAACAAAACTTCTAAATTTATTATGCCTCACTTCTAAAGCAAGATTATAGGTAAAATCATTCTCCTTTTTAACAATCGAACCTTTGGTTTTGATGCTTATTCCGCTTGTTTTGCTAAGAGCATCGATTTCCAGTTTATCAGGGCTCCCTGTTGCCTCGCCGATAAGCTCAACATTTGTGAAATATTTAGCATCAACTGGAAGCTTTATTTTCAACTTATGTGCAAGACGACCTATTTTTGCTCCATAAAAATTATAACTAAAGTTTTTAAATTGTGGAACAGAACCAAAGCCAGAAATCCCACCTTTAAAAGAAAAGCGAGTTCCTAAAGTTTCTCCAACCTTAGCCCTATTGAGGTTTAACTCCCCATTTAAAAGAGAAAAATCCAACCCGACATCTTTCATTGGAATTCCGCCGTAAGTAACGCTTGAAAAACTAGAGCGTACATTAGCATCAAAATCATTTAGCACAGAAAATTTGGGAAATAATGCCGAAAATTTGTTAAAAACTTGAGCAAAAGCTTCATTAATAGATGTTTCTCTGGAATGTTTCTTTTTTCCTATATCTGTTATATCTTCTGGCAGGTAAGCATCAAGATTAAAATCGTCTACCCCTAAAAGAAGCCCTATAGAAGGACGAGCTCCAAAGCTAATGTTTGCTTCACCTTCAAGGTTGCTTTTATCAATTTTAGCAGAAAAATCTGAAATTCTTAAATCTTCATCTGTTCCTGTGATTTTAAATTTAATCTCGGAAGCAAGGCTGCGTTTTCGTGAAATGTTTAGAGGAAAATCAGAAAACCATTTGATGAAATCTTTCATTTTATCTACAGTGAGATTAACAGAACCGTCTATATATGGCTTTTCGTTTTTTGATGACAGCTTGCCTGATACAAAAATGCTTGAACCGCCTGGAGCTAAGGCAGAAGCTTTATTAACAAGAATTTCATTTTTACCAGTAAACCCAAGACTTAAATTCACCTGACGCATTACATTTTTACGATAAGGAGCTTCTATAGCTTCAATATTAATGTCCCCTGAAAAATCAGAAAACAGCTCGAGTATTGATTCTCGTTTTGTTTCGGATTTATTAGAAGAAATATATATTAACGCATCTGCCCACTGGTCAAGATACAGCTTGTTAAATTTAAATGTAGCATTAACTGTATGAGGTTCTTTTTTATCAGTTTTAGAATAAGCAGCAGGTATAAATTTCAGACCTCCAGAAGCTGTGCTTTGTGCTCCTTTTTGAACAAGACTGTTGTCAAAACGTATAATACAGCCGTTAAGTTTAACCATTTGGGGGGAAATATCGGCAGAAGATTTAAGGCTGAAAGGTATGTCTAATGTGGGAGGCAATGAACTTTCTGGAAACAAAATAGACGCAAGAGCGATAGGCTTTGGTATGTCAATTGAAAGATTTCCATTTAAGGATTGTTTGGCAGAAAGTTGAGACAGCACACCTCCAAAAGTAACAATTGTTTCTGTTTTTAAGTGGCTGATTACAATGTTAACTTCTGTGCCTCCATCAGGAATAAGCTTTCCAATAGAAAGTTTGTATCCTATTGGTATTTTATTATAGGAAACATTTCCCTCTATATTAAATGGACCTTTAAGTGTTTTTGCAATAATTTCAGCATTAACATTTGAAAATGTTTTTTCTATACCTAATTTAGAATTTTTATATACAAGAGTTCCATCTTTAATAATAACACTGTCAAACTGTACTGCTGCAACAGCTTTTTTCGTACCCACTTGAAAGTCTTGAAAAGCTTTTTTACTATCTGTTTTAAGGAATTTGAGCTTCCAGTTTAATTCTCCATCAGGCAGTTCTTCAAGGAATATGTTTGGTTTAACAAGGAAAACCTTCTCCATTTGTATCTGTCCGACCAGCAACGGCCATAAAGCAACATGAATGTTCAGCTCATCAAGAGAAACCATATATTCACTAGTTCCTCCTTTAACATTCATAAGCTTTGCTTTGCTAACAGACAGAACAGGATATGGAAAAACAGAAAATGCAATGTTTCCATCAATAACAAGCTTTCTGCCCGTTATTTCTTCAACTTGGGCAGTTATTTTTCCCTTATAATTGTTCCAGTCAATTGCTGAAGGAAGCCAAAAAACAGCCCAAACAGCAGAAACTAATAAAAGAAATATGCCTAAGATAATGTTTTTCACTTATCCCACCTTATATAATAGCAGATACAGTTCAAAAAAATTAACCTGCTTTTGTTCCAAAAAGTCTGTCTCCTGCATCGCCAAGCCCAGGGACAATATATGCGTTTTCGTTAAGCTTTTCATCTAGTGATGCTAAATATACAGGAACATCTGGGTGTGATTCTTTGAAAACCTTCAGTCCCTCAGGAGCTGCAACTAAAGCCATAAACACAATGTTTTCTAAATGGATTCCCTTGTCTAAAAGAATATCAACCGCTGCCACTGCTGAGTTGCCTGTTGCAAGCATAGGGTCAACCAGAATAAAAAGCCTGCCTGTTGTAGTAGGGATTTTCACAAGATATTGAACAGGTTTTAATGTTTTTTCATCTCGATACATTCCGATATGACCTACACGAGCAGATGGAACAAGTTCAAGCAAACCGTCAGCCATTCCGATTCCAGCTCTTAAAATTGGAACAATGGTTAGTTTTTTGCCCGCTATTACAGGGGCTTTTTCCATTTTGCATACAGGAGTTTCTATTGGAGCATGTGCTAGAGGTAAAGTGCGTGTTGCCTCGTATCCCATAAGCAATGCAATTTCTTTGAGCAAAGCTCTAAAAGTACGTGTTGAAGTTTCAACATCACGCATACGTGTTAATTTATGCTGAATCAAAGGATGATCCACAATGTAAACTTTTGAAAAACCGTCAGCTTTTTTCATTGTTAAATTCCTATACCAATAAAAATATTTGCTTGCATGTTGCAATTACTAGAAGTTATACCTGAAAATACTCTAGCATGTAACAAATCAATACTATTTTTCTAAAAAAAAATCATATATAAATGTACTCAAGGTTTAATTTTTAATTTAAAAACAGTATTTTCATAATGAATAATAAAAATGAAATGATTCAAATGGCACGTACTGCAATGAAACATGCCTATGCACCATATTCTAAATTCAATGTCGGGGCAGTTGTTAGAGGTGAAAACGGACAGCTTTATTCTGGGTGCAATGTTGAAAATGCAGCTTATCCATCGGGAACATGTGCAGAGCAGTCGGCTATTTCTGCTATGGTTACAGCTGGTGAAACCAAAATCACAGAAGTTCTGGTGATGGGTGATAGCGAAAAGCTAGTTTCTCCATGCGGAGCATGCCGCCAAAGGATTCGTGAGCTTGCCTCAGATGATACAAAAATTCATATATGCGATATTAATGGAATAAGAAAAACGGTAACGTTAAAAGAATTGTTGCCTTTATCTTTTAGTCAAGAAAATTTTAAGTAAAAACAAGGAAATAACATGAAGAATCAAGTAAGAGCTATTGTTGCAGTTATCAAAGAAATAGCTGGAGAAAGAAAGCCAGAAGTAGCTATTGTTCTAGGAAGCGGTCTAGGTGGTCTTGCTGATGAAATCGAAAATCCAGTAATTATATCATACAATGCTTTGGCAGGATTCCCTCAGTCTACAGTTAAAGGACATGCTGGACGTCTAGTTATAGGCAAGCTTAATGGTGTTGAAGTTATTTGCATGCAGGGGCGTGCTCATTATTACGAAGGCAACTCTGCTGACAAAATAGCACTTCCTATTCGTGTTTTTCAAAAATACGGTATTAAGAAAATATTGCTGACCAATGCAGCAGGAAGCATGCGTAAAGATATGCCTCCTGGAAGTCTAATGGTTCTTGAAGATCATATAAACATTTCTGGTTTCAATCCTTTGATTGGTCCTAATTATGATGAAGCTGGAACTCGTTTTCCTGACATGACTTATGCATATGACCCAGAAATGCGTAAACTTCTTCTAGAGACAGCAAAAGAAAAAGAAATAGAGCTTTTTAAAGGTGTTTACTTGATGGCATCAGGTCCTAATTTTGAAACACCAGCTGAAATACGCACTTTCCGTTCAATAGGCGGAGACGCTATCGGCATGTCAACAGCTCCAGAAACACTTATTGCTGTGCATTGCGGCATTAAAGTTGCTGGCGTTTCTGTTATTACAAACTATGGAGCTGGCATGGTGGAAAAACGACAAAGCCATGAAGAAACTATTGAACAAGCAAACAAAGCAGCTGACAAACTTAAAGTAATCATCAGGGGCTTTTTAAGGAAAATCTAAATGGCGGATAAAGCCACAGCAGAACGCATTATTAAACTGCTGGAACTTACAAGTTTAAATGATAACGATGATGAAAAAGCTATCATCAAGCTATGTCAGCAAGCGACAGGTTCGTTTGGTCATGTAGCTGCTGTTTGTGTCTTGCCTCGTTTTATCAAACTTTGCCAGAACGAGCTAAATAACAAAAAAATTCGCATTGCAACAGTTGTTAATTACCCATTTGGAAGCACTAATATTGATGCCGTTGTAGAAGATACGAAGCAAGCTATTCTCAATGGAGCAGATGAAATTAATTTAGTCTTTCCATACAAGGCTTTTCTTAACGGCGACACTCATACTGCTAAAAAAATGATTTCTGCATGTAAGAAAATTACTAGAAAAAAAGCTACTTTAAAGGTTGTTCTTGAAACAGGAGTTCTTGAAAAAACTCTTCGTATTACAGATGCATGCAGTTGCTCTATTAACGCTGGAGCAGATTTTATTATGACCTCTACAGGCAAAACGTCCGTTTCTGCTACTTGCGAGGCTGCAAATGCCATAATGGAAAAGTTAAGGGATTCAGGCAGCTCTACAGGCTTTGCTGCATCAGGAGGAATCAATACAATCGAAAAAGCAAAAGATTATCTTTCTCTTGCAGATTTAATTATGGGCATACGATGGGCATCACCTGACACCTTTCGTTTTAGCGATAACAATCTTTTAAACGACCTAAAGACTATAAATTAAAGCAGGCACTTTTTAAGGAGAATTTTTAATTATGTTTCCACAAGAAATTATTCGTCATAAACGTGATGGAGCTACTCTTACCGATAAAGAAATTGATTTTTTTATAGAGGGTATAACGGACTGGTCTATTTCTGAATGTCAGATATCAGCTTTGACTATGGCTGTTTTTCTGCGTGGTATGGAAAAAAATGAAACAGTTGCGTTAACACGAGCTATGACTTCTTCTGGTTCTGTTCTTGACTGGGAAGCTGCAGGTCTCGATGGTCCAATTCTCGATAAACACTCAACAGGAGGTGTTGGTGATAAAGTAAGCTTGATGCTTGCTCCAATGCTGGCGGCTTGTGGCGGATATGTTCCTATGATTTCAGGCAGAGGTCTTGGACATACAGGGGGAACTTTAGATAAGTTTGACAGTATCCCTGGTTACGACACAGTTCCCGAGCTAAAGCAATTCCGTGAAGTAGTCAAAAGTGCTGGCTGTGCAATTATTGGTCAAACAAGTGATTTAGCTCCTGCGGACAAACGCATTTATGCTGTTAGAGATGTTACAGCAACGGTTGAATCAATTCCGCTTATTACAGCTTCCATTCTTTCAAAGAAACTTGCGGCAGGTCTTGATGCTCTTATTATGGATTTGAAGGTTGGAAGCGGTGCTTTTATGGAGAACATTGATGATGCACGTTCTTTGGCACAGTCTATTGTTTCAGTAGCAAAAGGTGCAGGAATGCCTACTACTGCATTGATTACAGACATGAATCAGGTTCTTGGAAGAACAGCAGGAAATGCAGTTGAAATGCAGGAAGCTGTTGATTATTTGACAGGCAAACATCGTGATAAAAGACTTCATGAAGTAACAATAGCTCTTTGTGCTGAACTGCTTGTTTTGAAAAAATTGGCTGTTGATAAAGATGATGCTAAAAACAAGCTAGAGGCTTCACTTTCAAGTGGAAAAGCTGCTGAAATTTTTGGTAAAATGGTTGCTGAGCTTGGCGGACCTGTAGATTTTATTGAAAATTCTGAAAAACATCTTCCAAAAGCTCCTGTTATTATACCTATTTATCCTGACAGAGCAGGTTTTGTAACTGCTGTTGATACTAGAAGCATAGGTCTTGCTATCGTAACTCTTGGCGGAGGTCGGACTTATCCTGAGCAGAAACTTGATTACTCAGCAGGCTTTACAGAAATTATAGGTGTAGGTGAAGAAGTGAATACTGATATTCCTTTAGCAATTGTTCATGCAGCAAATGAAGCTGATGTTCAAAATGTTACTAATACACTTAAAGCTGCAATACATATCGGAGACAGCAAACCTGCGGTAAAACCTGTGGTGTATGAGGCTGTAACAGAGGCTTAATCAATGAAAAGAATCATTATATTAATGATGGACTCCGTTGGAGTTGGAGCATCAGAAGATGCGGCTGATTTCGGAGATGCAGGAAGCAATACTCTGGGGCATATAGCCGAGCATTGTAAAGCTGGGTATGCAGATAAAGAAAAACTACGCAAAGGAAAGCTTGCTCTGCCTAATTTGGCAAGGCTTGGACTTGGTGAAATTGTCAAAGAAAGCTCTGGTTTAATTATTAAAGGTATGGAATGTGAAAAACCTGAATCAGCTTTCGGTTTTGCAAAAGAAATAAGCAAAGGAAAAGACACTTCCAGCGGACATTGGGAATTAGCAGGAGTTCCCGTGCTTTTTGATTGGGGGTATTTTCAAGCAGAATATCCTTCTTTTCCAAACGAGCTTATAGATGCTTTTATTGAAAAAGGCGGTCTTGCAGGAGTTCTTGGAAACAAAGCAGCTTCTGGAACACAAATAATAGAAGAGCTTGGCGAGGCTCATATCACATCAAAAAAGCCGATAATCTATACATCTGCTGACAGTGTATTTCAGATTGCAGCCCATGAAGAACACTTTGGGCTAGAACGTTTATATGAAATATGTGAAATTGCACGAGAACTGCTTGAGCCATATAATATAGCCAGAGTTATAGCTAGACCTTTTGTTGGAGAAACAGCCGAAACATTCAAACGAACTGGCAACAGGCATGATTATTCTCTCGTTCCTCCAGCTTCTACTGTTCTTGACAAGTTAAAAGATGCAGGCGGTTCTGTTATAGGCGTTGGTAAAATAAGCGATATTTTTGCTGGGCAGGGAATTACTAAATATGTCAAAGCTCATGGGAATGACGAGCTGTTTGACAAGACTTTAGAAGAAATCAAAACAGCCAAAGACCGCTCTATCGTTTTTACTAATTTTGTTGATTTTGACATGCTTTGGGGACATAGAAGAGATGTAGCTGGCTATGCAGCTGGGCTTGAATATTTTGACAGACGTCTTCCTGAAATCAAAGCAATTCTTCAGCCTGAAGATATAGTTATTATTACGGCGGATCATGGTTGCGACCCTACTGCCAAAGGAACTGACCATACAAGAGAACATGTTCCAATTATTGTTTTCGGAAAAAGCATTAAACCGATGAATCTTGGAAAACTGGAAACTTTTGCAGATATAGGTCAAAGCATAGCAACATACTTTGGACTTTCTGAAATGGAATACGGAACATCTTTTTTAGCTAAAGAGAGTATGTAATGTTATTACAAGAAATTATTCGTCGAAAACGTGATGGTATCGCACTAGATGCCGAAGAAATAAACTACTTCATCAAAGGAGTGTCCGATTGGTCAGTATCAGACGGACAAATTGCAGCCTTTACAATGGCTATGCATGTGCGTGGCATGGCAAGAAGCGAAACTATCGCTTTGACACAAGCAATGACACAATCTGGAAAAATTATTGACTGGTCATCTGCAATACAAGATGTTCCTTTAATTGATATGCGTTCTGTGGGTGGAGTTGGTGAAAAAACGCCTCTTTTAGTTGCTCCAATGGTTGCTGCATGCGGCGGATATGTTCCGATGATATCAAGCAGAACTCTGCACCATACAGGAGGAGCTTTAGACAAGCTTGACAGTATTCTTGGTTATGACAGCAATGCTGGACTTGAAAGGCTGAAAAAGACTGTTCTTGATGTCGGCTGTGCTATCATAGGGCAAACTAATGAGCTAGTACCTGCTATACGCCGTATCAGTGCTGTTTTAGATATTACCTCTACAGGTGAAGCTATTCCTATTATTACAGCCGCTATTCTTGCTAAACCGTTATCTGCTGGTATTGATACTCTGATAATCAATGTTCCTGTGGGCAAAGGTTCGTTTATGAAAGATATAGAAAGTGCTCGTTCTTTAGGCAGTTCGCTTGTAACTACAGCAAAAGGAACAGGGCTGGTGTGTTCTGCTGTGATTACGGATATGAATCAGGTGCTTGGAAAAAGTGCAGGAAACGCTGTTGAAATTTTGGAAGTTATTGACTTTTTAACAGGAAAACACAGAGATAAACGTTTGTATGAAGCAACTATGGCTCTTGGTGCTCATATGCTGTTTAAAAGCGGGCTGGCAACAGACTTGAATGAGGGAATTAAGCAGCTTGAAAATGTTTTATCAAGCGGGTTTGCAGCAGAAACATTTGGAAAAATGATAACATCATTAGGCGGACCTGGAAATCTTATAGAAAATCCTGAAAAACATTTACCAAAAGCCAATGTAATTAAAAATATTTATCCTGCAAAATCTGGTACTATTACTGCGATAAATGCCAGATGGATAGGACTTGCTATTATCTCGCTTGGAGGCGGACGGTCAAAAACAGGGCAAAGACTTGATTACTCTGTAGGTTTTACAAATATATGCAATATCGGTGATAAAGTTTCTCCTGATACTCCTATAGCAACAATTAATGCAGCAGATGAAATTGCAGCACACTATGCAACAGAACATTTTTTAGGAGCGATTACTATCAGTGATGATATTATAGAAGAAGCTCCTGTTATTTATGAGACAATCGAAAACTAATGCAAATACATAACCTCAAAAAACTGTTAAAAATCAGAATCTGTGATTTCCAATGGGAAAACATCAAAGGTGAAATATTAGAGTTGGTGGAAAGTCGTATAGGTGATTCTTATTACAACCACTTGGGAAAAATTATAGGAGGTTTATTCGGGCTTACTGTTGGCGGTGTTTTGTTTTGCTTTTTTGGAATTGTCGGAGGTCATCTGATAGACAGAAGCAGAAATGAAAATCTTGATGACAATAAAAATTATCGCATTAATCCTGATACTTATCAGCACCAGCCACACAATGAAGCCTTTACAAACGCAATTATTGCTTTAAGTGCTAAAATGGCAAAAGCAGATAGAAGAAGCGGCATTATTGAAATAAAGTTTCTTCAAAAATTATTTGTATCAAATAAGAACAAGGCTATCAGCAAACTTTTTAATGAAGCAAAAAAGTCATCTGATACTTTTGAAGCTCATGCAGAAGCTATTGTAGTAGTCTTTCATGATAATAATCAAATGCTGGAAGAAATAATCAGTATTCTTTTTGCAATAACAAAAACAGATAGTTCTTTGTGTCTTTCAGAATATAAATTCATAAACAATGTTGCTCAGATTTTTTGCATAACGCCAAAAGACTTTGAACGCATAGAAACAATTTATAAAGATGCTGAAAAAGCCAATCCTTATATAATGCTTGGTGTTGATAATAATGCTTCAAACTTGGAAATTAAAAAAGCATGGCATAACTTAACACGCAACAATCACCCCGATACTCTCATTGCCAACGGAATGCCATGCGAATTTATAGAATTTGCAAATAAAAAAATGGCGGTAATAAACTCAGCTTATGATAAAATAGCTGATGACCGTGGGATTAGAAAAAAGAACAATTCAAATGACTTCTCGTGATTTTTTTATAGCAATAACAATAATTTTTTTATGGGGACTTAATATCGTTGCAGTAAAGATTGGAGCTGTAGAATTTCCGCCTATCTTTCTTACAAGCATACGTTTTGCTGCAGTTTCAGCTTTGTTAGTTCCATTTTTTAAGCCTCCTAAAACTGCGTTGCCACATATCGCATTGCTTTCTTTAACGCTTGGTGTTTGTCATTTTGGTTTTATTTTTATTGGAATCAAAGAAGCAGATGCTAGCACTACTGCAATTATTCTTCAGCTTGGAACTCCTTTCAGTATTATTCTAGCCATGATTTTTTTCAAAGAAAAAATATCTCTACAAACGGCATTTGGACTATTTTTGGCTTTTTTAGGAACTACTGTTATTGCAGGAGAACCAAAAGTCGGAAATATTATTCCTTTATTATTTATAGTCGCAAGTGCTTTTAGCTGGGCAGTATCTAACCTTATTTTAAAGCGGCTTTCTGGAGTAAATGTACTTGCGATTAATGGCTATATGGGGCTTTTTGCTATTCCGCAACTGCTTTTGCTTTCATATTTTTTTGAAGAAGGTCAAGTTCAAGCAATAGAAAATGCTACATGGAAAGGCTGGTGTTCTCTGGCATATCTTGTAATTGCAGCTTCTATAATTGCTCATTCACTATGGTATTATCTTATTAAAAAGCATGATGTAAGCAGAATTACACCTTTTATACTGTTATCTACAGTAGTTGCCATGTTTTCAAGTATACTTATCTTAGGAGAAGAACTCACTTTATACAAAGCAGTTGGTGGAACAGTTGTAATAACAGGAATTGCTGTTATTGAATTTTATAAATGGAAAAAATTAAAAACAAATGATTGAGTGTCCATCTCCAAACTATAACAAAAGAACAGACAGCATAGACATGCTGGTACTGCATTATACTGGCATGAAAACAGCTGATGAAGCTCTTGACCGTATGTGTGATGCTGATGCGAAAGTCAGTGCTCATTATATGATTGATATGGACGGTGAAATTTTCAAACTTGTTGATGAAAGCAAACGTGCATGGCATGCAGGAATAGCTTTTTGGCGAGGAAACACCGATATAAACGACCGTTCTATCGGTATAGAGCTTGTCAACAAAGGTCATGAATTTGGCTACCACCAATTTCCTAAAGCTCAAATGGATTCTCTTATTTCTCTTGCAAAGGAAATTCTAGCAAAACATTCAATTCCTGCTCGTAATGTTGTAGGACATTCAGATATAGCACCAACTAGAAAGATAGACCCTGCGGAGCTGTTCGACTGGAGACGTCTTGCATATGAGGGCATCGGAGTTTGGGCAGATGATGCTTTAGAAGCAAATAAAAGCTATGAGTCTTTTAAAGACATGCTGGCAATTATTGGATATAATACCTCTTCAAAAGCAACTACAGTTGCTTCTCTGACAGCTTTCCAACGTCATTTTTTACCTAATCATATAAACGGACAAGCCGACAGCGTAACATTAGCACGGCTTAAACAGATTCTTAAGTTGACGTAACGGATTTTTTCATTCATTTTTGAAGAGTGTCAGACAGCTGGATGGCTGCTCTTTGCTTTTTGCAGAGGGAGGAAAGTCCGGGCTCCATGGAAACACGATGCCAGATAACGTCTGGCGGGGGCGACCCTAGGGAAAGTGCCGCAGAAAGTAAACCGCCATCGCATATTTTTATGCTTGGTAAGGGTGAAAGGGTACGGTAAGAGCGTACCGCATTTTTGGTAACAAAAATGGCATGGTAAACCCCATCGGGAGCAAGACCAAGTAGAGACGGCATCTTTTTTAAGATAAAAGCCAGTTTTCAGGCTGCTGTTGTGGTAGGTCGCAACGAGGCGTTCGGCGACGAAAGCCCCAGACGAATAGTCATCTATCGCCCTTAAAAGCGAAGACAGAACCCGGCTTACAGGCTATCTGACACATTAAAAACTGTTGCAACAGAGAAAGAATCATTTGAGTAAATTACCAGACGTTCCATGTCTTGCAACAGGACTGTGTGAAGCAGTTTTGTTATCTTCAGATGGAGAAATTGAAAACTTTGCTATTGAAGAAGCTTCCAAGCGGGCAACAATGGATTGCCCTATTGTTTGCCATAGAAAAGCTGTTGCTTCACGCTTGAACTGCTCTGTTTTTCGCTGCTATGACATTCTCGAGCTTTTTGCATTTGTGCGACCTGCGGAATTTTGCATACCTACTATTCGTGGAGTTGCTAAAAGCCTTGGAATTGACGAGCCTTTTAATCTTGAAGAAGAAGCTGAAACGCTGATAATCATCACAAAGCGTTTGCTAATGGAGCTTAAAGAACTTCCTCCAAAAGACATTCCTATAGTAAAAAAAATAGCTGCTGGAATGGCAGCAGGGAACTGGATATGGGGTGAAATCGTTCTTGATGCTCTTGATGTATCTGAAGAAATATCACCATCTGATTTAGGCAATTTAAGAATATGGGAAAAACTTCCCGAATGGTCTGAAACCGCTCCTGATTTTTTTAACGGAAACCTCCCAGTAAAAGAAAATGAAGCCCTTGAAAGGCTTGCCGCTCTTTTGAAAAATGGAAAAAAGAAAACTGAAGAACGTCCTCAGCAAGCTGACTATGCTTCTGCCGTTGTTTCAGCGTTTAATCCACATGAAAAAGAAAACACTCCTTGGGTTGTTCTTGCCGAAGCAGGAACAGGTATTGGGAAAACTCTTGGCTATATAGCTTCTGCAAGCGTATGGGCTGAAAAAAATCAAGACACAGTATGGATAAGCACTTATACACGCAATCTTCAACGTCAAATTGATGACGAGCTTGAACTTTTATTTCCTGATAAAAATAAAAAAGAACATCGAATCGTTATTCGCAAGGGAAGAGAAAACTATCTCTGCCTTTTAAATCTGGAAGAAGCTGTCGGCAGGATTTATACAAACCCTGAAAATGCTGTTGCTTTGGGGCTTATATGCAGATGGGCATTAAAAACCAGAAATGGAGATATTGCAGGGGGAGATTTCCCAGGCTGGCTTAGTGAAATTCTAGGCAGAAACCGCATTTTAGGACTTGCTGACAGAAGAGGCGAATGTGTTTTCTCTTCATGCTCTCATTATAAAAAATGCTTTATTGAAAGAACTGTCCGTAGGGCAAAAAACGCCGATATTGTTGTTGCTAATCATGCTTTAGTTATGATGCAGGCTGCTCTTGGAGGACTGGACGACACTGTTTTTCCAACAAGATATGTATTTGATGAAGGGCATCATCTGTTTCATGCTGCTGACAGTGCTTTTTCAGCTCACCTTACATGCAGAGAAACATCTGATTTAAGAAGATGGCTCATAGGGGCAGAAAGCTCCCGTTATCGAACCAGAGCAAAAGGTTTGAAAAAAAGAGCAGAAGACATAATTTTTGATAACTTAAATGCAATAGAAGTGCTAAATGAAGCTGTTTATGCAGCAAGAATACTCCCAACAGATGACTGGGTACAGCATGTTGATGAAGACAGTGCTTTAAGAATATCAGAAAAGTTTTTTGCTCTTGTGCAACAGCAAGTTTACGCTAGAACTGGCAACAGTTCCAGCTATTACAGTTTGGAAACAGAAACGTCTTGCCCGCTAGAAGGTTTGCTCAAAATATCTCAAAATTTTGAGAACGCATTGGAAGATTTAATTTCACCATTAAAAAAGTTTGTTCTGCTTTTGAAAAAAATGCTCGATGAAGAAGCCTCAGAACTAGAGACAACAGAAAGACAACGCATAGAATCCTTGTGTCGCAGTATCAAACAGCGTGCAATAATGCCTCTTGAAGCATGGCAGAAAATGCTCCAGTCTTTGGCAGATAAAACACCAGAAAGCTTTGTTGACTGGTTTGAAATAGAACGAAAAAATGGACATAATGTTGATATTGGAATGTATCGGCACTGGATAGATCCAATGTTGCCGTTTGCAGAGACTTTTGCTGAAACGGCTCATGGTATAGCTATTACTTCAGCTACTTTACGTGATCGCTCAGGAGATGATGAAGCGGATTGGAAAGCAGCAGAGCAACGTTCTGGCATTAATCATATATATGATAATGTTTCAGAAGCTTCCTCATATAATCGAGCCACTATTCCATCACCGTTTGATTATCCTGCTATGACACGAGTACTAATTGTTAATGATGTTCGCAAAGATAGTCCCGAGCAGGTTTCCGCTGCTTACAGAGAGTTGTTTTTAGCAGCAAATGGCGGAGGACTCGGCATATTTACAGCTATATCAAGATTGAAAGACACATACAGTCGCATAGCCGAACCTTTGGATAAATCAGGGTTGCAGCTTTTAGCACAACATGTTGATGCGATGGATACCTCTACGCTGATTGATATTTTTCGTGCAGAGGAAAATTCCTGCCTTCTTGGTACTGACGCTGTGCGTGATGGCGTTGATGTTCCTGGAAATTCTTTGCGGCTTATTGTTTTCGACCGTACTCCATGGACTCGACCTTCTATTTTGCATAAAGTACGAAGAAAAAAACTTGAACAAAAGAATTATGACGATATGCTCGCAAGAATGAAGCTGTGTCAAGCTTTTGGACGGCTGATACGCTCTAATAATGACAGAGGTGTTTTTGTTTTGCTTGATTCGTTGCCAAGCCGTCTTTTAGGAGCTTTTCCAGAAAATGTAGAAGTCATGCGAGTAGGATTGAAAGAAGCAATTAAAATAACAGACAATTTTCTAGAACCTGTTAAAAAATAACATTAAAATAAGCTATAGATACGCCATGTTTCTTAAAAAAGGATAGTTTTTAGTTATTAATATTTTTTGGCTCATATTTTTTATTTAACTGGATTGAAGTTAGCTTTAAACTCTGTTACAAGATACCGTATGCAAATTAAAATTCTGGACTTTATCTTGTAACTAAGGTCGCAATTTTAAGTATTTGTTAAAATATAACTTAGATGCATGAATCTAAAAAATAGTGTCAAGTTTTAATCGTGCAAGTTAATGAGAAAAGCTTGCTTTAATGGTTTGACGGAGGTCAAAAAGTTTTATGAAGCACTTGAAAAGTAAAATATTAGTACTTTGCGGCAGTTTTTTTCTGTTGGCGGCATGCGTGCGACCTTTAAGCCCTGTCTGGCCAGGCACTAATAATGAGTTTTCTTCAACTACAGTTATAACCCCTCTTAGTTCAGAACAATGGGGCAGTGCTCCAATGGGCAGGCAACCTGTTGTTCAAGGTAGTTTTGGCGGTGGTTTAACTGCATCTACCCCTCCTGTCCTTCCTTTTTCTGATGAAAAAGAAGTTTCAAATACTACTGAAGTTCCAGTTCCTAAAACGCCTGCTCCTGAAATTCCTGTTTCTAAGACTCCTGTTCCTAAAACACCTGTTTCTGAAACACCTGTTCCTGAAACTCCTGCTCCTGAAACACCTGTTCCTGAAACTCCTAAAAGCACTGTAAAACAGCTGTCAGTTCCTGATGCTTCAGAAGTTGTTTCATCATTAGAGGTGAAATCATCAGAAGATATTGATTCGGAATATCCAGTAGAAGATTGGCTTGCTCAAGAAGGTATGGACTTAAAGGTATTAATGCAAAGTTGGGGAGACCGTGCTGGGTGGCGTATAGTATGGGAAACTGACAGAAAATATGTACTGAAAGCAGGGGCTATGTTTCACGGCAGATTTATAGATGTAACTTCCGCTTTGGTTAAAGCTTTTAAGAGAGCAAAGCCTGTTCCTTATGCAATCTTCTATAAAGGCAATCGTGTTGTTGTTGTAAAAACTTTGGGGCATGAAAATGCAGATTAATTTAATTCGTTTTGGTGTTGTTTATTCTTTAGCAGTTTTGCTTTTTTTATCTGGCTGTTCCTTGTCTTCTGATTTAGAGGCTACGATCAATCGAGATGTAGAAACAGTTGTAGCTGCATTAGAAACGTCTAATCTGCCAAGTACGCCTAGGTCAAATAACACTGTAACGGTACATGATGATATATGGCTTGGAGAAAGCAGTGTTAAAATGGAAAAGGGAGATCCTATTCCAGCTTGTTTTGAAACAGCCGATGGAATAACCCTTGTTGGAGGTCTTCCGCTTTCTTTAATGGAAATTGCAGGACAGATTAACAACCTTACAGACATTCCTGTTCGTATAGAAGACATGCTTCTTTATGAAATGCAAGATTCTTCAGGAGAAGCCGCTTCCTCAGAAGAAAATTCCATGAGAATGGGCGGAAGTAGTGGTACAACTACTAGTAGCACCAGAATGCTTGTAGCTTATTCGGGTTCTTTAAGCGGATTATTAGAGCAGGTATCCAGCAGATTTTCTGTATGGTGGAAATATAAAGACGGTGTAATTTCTTTTTATAACCTAGAAACCAGAACATTTGTAATTTATGCTTTAACAGGAGATTACTCTATAAGCAGTAATGTTGGCGGTGACGCAACTTCTGCAAGTTCTTCGTCTGCCTCAAGTGTTTTGTCAACAACGAATGTATCGCTATGGGACGAGCTTAAAGATTCTTTAATTCAAATGCTGCCTGAAAATAGCAGGCTTTCGTCTTCACCAACAACTGGAACGATAACTATTACAGCTTCACCTTTTACGATATTGCGTGTAGCAAAGTTTATTAAAAAACAAAACGATATGCTGTCACGTCAAGTTGCTATAGGCGTGAAAATTCTTCAGGTTACTGTTGATAATACTGACAATTATGGTCTTGATTTATCGGCAGTTCTTTCATCTGGCGGAATAGCTCATAGCCTTGCAGGACCATACAGTAATACAGCCGATACGACAGGCAAAATATCAATGGCTATCTTAGATGCAAGCAGAAGCCCTTTGAAAAAATGGAATGGGACTGAATTGTTTATTGATGCTCTTTCTGAGCAGGGGCTTGTTTCTTTAATGACAAATACGGCTGTTACAACATTGAACAATAAAATTGTTCCTGTGCAGGTCGCAACAGAACAGTCTTATATTTCTACAATTACCTCTACAACAGATGCAGATGGGGATACAAGTTATGCTATAACTCCAGGCACTGTTATATCTGGTATCAATATGCAGCTTATGCCTAGAATTCTTAAGCATGGACGTGTAATGCTCAAGTTTAGCTTGTCTCTTACGGATTTGTTAGAGTTAGAAACAATTAATCTTGGCAGTGGGGGGCAGGTTCAGCTTCCTACTATTGGTACGCGTGGATTTATTCAAGAAGTTGTTTTAAAATCAGGCTCGACTCTTGTTTTAACTGGGTTTGAAAAAACAACTTCTTCTGTTAATAAAAGAGGTATAGGTTCGCCTGATTTTACTCTTTTGGGGGGGCATAACAATAAATTGGAGGAACGTTCAGTACTTGTAATACTGCTCACTCCTGAAGTTTTGATGTCTCCTCTAAGCAGAGATGAAATATCTTAAGAGAAACAATAATGCTAGATGACGAAGAAATTGAAGAACAAGACGATTTGTCCGTTGATATGGATGAAGACGAACCGCCATGGGGAGCAACCATGGAGGTTGGAGGCACAACGTATGCCGTCAGTCTTTTTTGGCAGCCGTTGTCTGATCCAGACAATCCGATGCCTGAAATCAAGGAAACTTCTGAAAGTGTTCTAGATGGAGCAGATGTTTTCGTTATTCGTAAAAGCGGAGCATCTCAATATGGGCTTGGAATTTCAGAAGAAGGGCATGACTCAGGACAAAATTCGGCGGCAATATCTCTTGCGGAATATTTTGCTAATAAAGCTTCTTTTGTATCAGTGTTTAAAGTGCCAGAGGGTTGGTGGTTTCTTGCTGTACGTAATGACCTGATTCTTTCAGAAGAAGACGTATTGTACCTTAATGAAGAAGATGCTCAGCGTGCTTTTTTCTCAATGATGGCTGTGCCGGATTGGGGATATAAAATTGCTCCTGAAGAATGGGGTATAGAAGGAACGGAAGAAGTCGACCTTGACGAAATATTGCGTAATACAAGACCTGCAAAACTATCTCATCTAAGTTCTGTTCATGGAACTAAATTTAAAGTGATAGCTGGCGGTGTGGCTTTAATAGCTATATATATCCTGTTGCAGATATTTGGCATGTTTTTTGGTGGAACAGACGATCCTTTAGTAAGATCTATAGTGCCTCCGAAAATTTTTAAAAAAATAGCTCCTGTACAGAAAAAGGAAATTCCTCCGTGGGAATCTCTTTATGATACATCAGAAGTTATTCATCTTTGTTCTAAAGGTATTCGCAGTGTTAATATAACTATACCAGGATGGAATATTGGAAATGTTACTTGTGATGGTACAGGCATTGCAACGCCGTGGACAAGAGCATATGGAACGGCATCTTCTCTTCGAACAGCTTTTAAACAGGCTAACATTACTTTAATAAATTTAATTATTGATCCTGCAGGAGCATCTGCAATAACTATAACATCTATAGGAAAGGTTCGTAAGGTTTATTCTTATCCAGCTCTTTCAGAAGAAAAAACCAGATTAGAGATAAATGAAATTTTCCAAGCAATTGGTGTTGATGTATCTTTATCAGAACAACAATCTTTCATTAAGAAAAAAGGCGGTTTGATTAAGACTGTAGAAAAAGAAAAATATAGATCAATACATTTTAGTTACGTATCAAGCATGGAACCAGCCACGTGGGAAACTGTTCTTACATCGTTTTCAGGTTTGGAAATAAGTTCTATAATATGGGATTCGTCAAATCGTACATGGAAGTACGAGGGAGTTGTTTATGTTAAATAAAGTTATCAATAATTCATTGAAAATAGTAACGTTGCTTTCTTTTTCTGTGCTGTGCTCTTTCACAAGCTCAGCTAAAGCACAGGGATTGGATTTTTTAGGAAGTGCACCTTTGCCTCCTATTAGCAAGAAAACAGAAAGAACAGAAAAAGCAGAAGTCAAAAAGAAGGCAACTTTAAGCAAGCCTTCTTTATTCCCTTCAAAAAATGTTGCTACTACATCTAAAGTAGCTCCTAAAGCAGATTCTTTTCCTCCTAAAAAGAAAATTCAACCTTCAACAATAAGAGCTGCAAGTACAAAGCATCGTAGTTTTGGTACAAGTTCAATAGTTTCTCCAAGTGAAAAAGTTCTTGGAATTAGGGCAGTCGATATATTTAGGTCAATGGCAGAATTTGAACGAAAAAATGCACTACTAGGAATGGAGCTTGAAAAAGAACGCTTGAATGCTGAATTTAAAAAAGTCGAAATGTCTAGAAAAAAAGCAGTTCAAGAGGAAAAAGAAAGACAGCAATCAATTGTTTTTGAAAGAAAACTAAAAGAAAAAGAAATGATTAAAACGCTGCAGATAAAAGAAAAACTTCTTTTACACAAAATTATTACGGAAGGAGAGCAGCTTAAACAAGCAATTCTTTCTAATAGAGAAACGCGTAAAGAAAATTTCTTTCAAAGAAAAAAAGAACTTGAAGAAATTAAACTTGAACAGCTTAAGCTTGAAAAAGAAATAAAAGAAGAAGAATGGAAAAGAAAAGAAGAAGCAAAAGTATATGAACAAATAAAAGAATTTGCAAAGCAGCTTGAGGCAATCAAAAGAGCTTCTTCAAATGATGGAGATGTTAATAATCTTGATGGAACATCGACTCTAAAAGATCTGCTTGGAAGCAGTAAAAATGAAAATATAGCTTCAGAATTATATATGATAACAGAAGTTCAAGGAGTAGGTGGAAATCTGATAGCTAAGTTAATAAATAAAGACGGAATAAGCTTTTTTGTTAAAAAAGGAACGTCTCTAGTGTCTGGTCATAAAGTCATTGCTATTGAAAAAGAACATGTTTTGGTTTCAAAAGATGGAAAAAAAGAAATCCTTGGCTTTGAAGGTGGTGGCTCAATTCTTCCAACATCAGGAACTGGGGCAAAAACGAACAGTGGGAGTTCTTTTCCACATATGCGATGATTTTAAGATGGTATGCTAAAGATATGCTCATATCGACAAGCTTGCTAAACTTATGCTGTATTCAGCTTGAGTATTTAGTGAAAATAGTCAGGAAATACAAAGCGTGATTTCTACTCAAAAAAAGACAAAAAAAACATCACAGGAAATTTCTAAAGTCTCAATAAGCTCCAAGCTTGATGGAAAGGATATTGCGGCTGCTGTTGAAGATTTATTTTCTGAGGGGAACGAGCTTGTATCAGCGGTTGGCGGTTCTTTATCTATCAAAGAAGACACTCGTAATCTTTTAGCACTTTTTTCAAACGGACGTTTTCTAGTTTGCGAAACTCATAAATTTGACGGTCGAGTTCTAAATTTTGAGGTACTTGCAAGAAAAAGACGGCTTCAGGTCGGAAAACCTGAATATGTTCCAATGTCTTTTATTTCTGCGATTTATACGCATGCGAGCAAAAATACAGAAACATTAACATCAGTTAATGATGACGATACGCTTCAGATGCAGCGTGATTTTGTTTCTGTCGTTGCAAGAGCCGCTGCTAATAAAGTTTCAGATATTCATGTTGTTGTTTCAGATCATACTATAATTTATTTTCGTGTTAACGGCATGATGACTACAGAGCTGGAATACAATAAGGAATGGGGAGAATCTTTTGTAAGGGCGGTTTTTGCTTCAGCTGATATATCTGATGCTAACTATTCTCAAAATGAATTTCAGGGAGCACAAAAATCTGGAAAAACTCCTTTAAGGGGTTCAAAAGGGCGGCTGATGCTACCTAAAAATGTACTTGCCATCAGGCTGCAGTTTAATCCAATCGCATTCGGCAGTCAGTATGTCATTATGCGTTTGCTTTATGCAGATGATGATGCAGAGAATTCTGGAGATTTGACATCTCTTGGCTATACAGAAATGGAAGCCGAAACATTTTACCGTATGCGTGCTGTACCTACAGGTTTATGTATAATTGCAGGACCTACTGGTAGTGGAAAATCTACAACATTACAGCGAAATATGATATCTTTGCTTCAAGATAGAAATTATGAAATTAATCTGATTACAGTGGAAGATCCTCCAGAATATCCGATTCCTGGTGCTAGGCAAATGCCAGTGACAAACGCTAATACAGAACAGGAAAAAGACGAACAGTTTACCAAAGCTTTATCTGCTGCCCTTAGGTCTGATCCAGATATTTTGATGGTTGGTGAAATACGGTCATTACCAGCAGCACAACTGACTTTTAAAGGAGCTTTATCAGGACATGGAGTATGGACTACACTGCATGCAAACAGTGCTCCTGCAATTTTGATGCGTTTGCGTGATATGGGAGTTGAAGATTTTAAACTTTCTGATCCTGAGCTTATTAAAGGGCTTATTTCACAAAGACTTTTTCGTAAATTATGCCCTCATTGTCGCATTCCTGCTTCAGAACACCCCGAACACCCTGCTGTTCATCGTTTGTATTCTGCTCTTGGCGAATTTGGCGTGGAAATGTGTTTTTTACGTGGACAAGGTTGCAAGCATTGTGACTATAAAGGTATTGCAGGGCGTGTAGTTGTTGGTGAGGTTATTATGCCAGATGCTACATTCTTAAAACTTATGCTGAATGATGAGATTAGAAAAGCTATTGATTATTGGTGTGGCGACTTGAATGGAAGACCTATGAAAGATGCCGCTATCGAACGTATGTTGCGAGGCTCGCTAGATATTGAAGAAGTTGAACGCTGGTGCGGACTACTTGATGAGCGTCCTGTTTATTAGATTTGTTAAAGGTGTCGTATGGCAAGAAAACGCATTAAACAAAAAAGAACTTCAAATGTTCTTGGCAAAAAAGCGGAAGATTTTGTAAAACAAATCAATCTGCAAAAAGCAGCAAAGTCTCTTTCTGTTGTTGAAGAGTATTACGCTAGAATACTTTGTGGTATGAATGGCGGCTCACGTCTTAAAATATATAAAAAACTTGCATCATTATTGCGAAATAGATTTTCCTTGATGGACGCATTAGATCGTATTTATGGAATAGTTACCAATAACGGAAAAAACACCAAAGAACCAATGGCTATAGCAATTACATGCTGGTCTCGTTCTTTAAGAAATGGTGATACTCTTTCTGTAGCAATGCGTGGCTGGGCTCCAGCAAGAGAAAGGCTGATGCTGTCTGTTGGTGATGTTTCAGACCTTGAAGGAGCTCTTCTTAATCTTATCAAAGTATCTGAAGGCTCTTCTAAAATGATGGGACCTTTGATAGGAGCTTTGGCGTATCCTGCTTTTTTAGCAATGATGGCTGTTGTTATTCTTGCTGCTATAGGTATTTATATGGTGCCTCCTATGATTGAAGCAGCTCCTGATACTATATGGAAAGGCATTGCAAAAGACCTCGTTGTGCTTTCTTTCTTTATTGCAAACTATTGGTTTGTGATGCTTGCATCGTTACCTATCTTGTTTCTAGTTATTTTCTTTTCTTTATCACGTTGGAAAGGAAAAATACGAGTTGTTTTTGATGCTTATCCTCCTTATTCAATGTACAGAACTTTTGTTGGTGTTGGGTGGCTGCTGGCTCTAGCAGCTCTTGTCAAGGCAGGAACTCCTGTATCTCGTGCTTTAAGAATGCTTAGGCAAGATGCAAGCCCATATTTGCTTGAAAGAATTGACAGGTCATTAATATATATCAACAACGGTGATAATCTTGGAGAGGCTCTTTTCAAAACAGAAATGAATTTCCCAGACATTGAAATTATTGGAGATTTGCGTATTTATTCAGAGCTTGACCGTTTTGAACAATCTCTTGATGCAATGGCAAATGATTGGCTGGAGGAAAGTATAACTTCTATTGTTCAGCAGGCAGCTCTTCTTAACATGGCTGCAATTTTAATGGTTGGCGGTGTTATTTCATGGGAAGTTCTTGGAACATTTGAAATGCAGCAACAGATTACAAGCAGAATCGGCTGTTACCATAAGACTGGCAAACCAAATTGCAGAGAAAAAATGGAACAAGCGTTTT
>DAOWDM010000135.1 GCA_030639035.1 Alphaproteobacteria bacterium | reverse complement strand
TTTAAAAAGACATATCCAAACGGCAGAACTTGCTGTTTCTGAAATGGATTCTAGTCTTGAAATTAAAATTAATCATACATTTATTGAAATTGATTATGGTCCAGATGAAAACAAATCAGAAGCAGATGTCATCGCTAGAATAGGTCAAGATGCAATAGATAAATGGAACTCTAATGCTATTGTTCCTGCGGGGTGGCTTGTTGAACCAGATAAAATTATTCAATCATGGCTGGATTTTACTAATATGTTGGAAAACAAATATAAAGATAAAACAGTTGTTATTGTTTCAAGCAATGGAATTATTCGTTTCGCTCCTCATATTACAGGTAATTTTGAAACTTTTTCCAAAGAACAAGATATAAAAGTCGCAACAGGAGGGATTTGTATTTTCAAAAAATCAGATGCCGATAAAAACTGGAAATGCCTAGATTGGAACATAAAGCCTAATGAACTTTAAAAAAGCCCTTAGTTTTTGGAAAAAAGAAAGAATGCAAATCAGGAGTTATCGATGAATATTTAGAGGGAAAGGTTTAAGCATGCTGTCTTTGGAATTGTTTCAAATATATAAAACTAACTGCAAGAAACAGGCAGCACAGGATAAGAAGCCATTCACCAAAAATATGATAAAGAGTAGTGGTTCTTTCAAAAGGAATGTCCGCGACTATGTAACCGCTTCCTTCTTTGAAATGATCCATACTTTTAGCAATTTTACCGTTTGGTGAAATTATAGCACTGATACCATAGGAAGAACCTCTTATAAGCCCAGAACGACCTTCCATTGCTCTATATAAAGTATTTCTTAGATGAAGCTTTTTTACAGAGCTCCAGTCATTTGTCGGAACAGCAAGTAAACTTGTTTCTTTCAAACCGTAAGGTCTGCTTAAATCTGTATAATTGTCGTCATGACATATAAGTGTTCCAAGTTTTATATCTGCAAAATCAACGACTGCAAGCTCACCATTGCCAGCTATAAATTTTTCTCCAAATGTTAGGTGAGTTTTTGTGTATTTGCCAACAATTTTGCCTTCATTATTAATGACAACAAGCTTGTTCTGTCGCTTTTGTTCTTGGCTGCTGTTTCCATACCCCAAAACAAGCATAACCTTGTTTTCTTTAGCAATAGATTTGAATTTTTCAAACAGAATTTTTCTTTCGGTAATAGTTGTTCTGCCTAATCCATATTCAGGAGTTACAATTAGTTTCGCACCTTTGCTTGCAGCTTCTTTTATAGGAATTTCATAAAGTTCTTTATGGCTGTCTGAAGACCGTGGGCTTGCCCAACCTATAGCCGCCACACGAATTGTTCCGTCTGGTTTTTTGTTCCAGTAATAGACGTTTGTACAAAGAGCAATAAGTAAAATAAGAGCAATAAAAACGCCTGCTTTTACACGGCTTTTGGAATCTGTAATAATTGCAGCAGTTAACGCTTGTATCAATACCAGTACAAAAGTTATGCCAAGTGTGCCAGTTACGGCTACGAACTGCACAGCCCAAGGAAAAAGCGACCAATGAAGAGTAAAAAGCTGAGCCGTTCCCCACATAGGAACAAGCGTCATGTTTATATACTCAAAAATCACTATTACTGAAGTTATGGCAAATGCTTTTAAAAGTATGGGGTGTTTTTTAAGAGAATATATAGCTGTAGCTATAAGTACCCATAAAACGACAAAATATGAGGTGAATATAGAACAAATTACGAGAGGGAGCTGCACTACCATTATCAATGGTATTGTATAATACAAACCAAAAAACAAGCCTGCAACAGCAGCTTTTTTGATGTCTTTGCATTTTGTATCTAAAACCCAGAAAAAAGGAACAAAAGCAATAAGCTGCAATGGCAGTAAAACATCTTTCCAATGAGGAGCAAAAAGAAACAAGCCACAGAACAACCCTGCAATCATAGGATATCTTTCTGCTATATTTGATTCTGTTTTTTGAGCCATGTTTTTTAATTTATATTCATTAATAATACAAAAGACTAGAATTCTAGGAACAGTATACCTAATGGAAAATTGCAGTCAAATAACAACAAAAATGTACTAGCTAACTAAAGCCTTTTGATTTCACTGTGCACATAATTATATATACTGTCCCCAGAATTTCTGTGTGTGTAAAAAGTACATAATTAGACTCTATAGCCTACGACATATAAAATGATTCAAATTTTACACCTCATCGTCATCCTGAATTTAGTTCAGGATGACAGCAGAGGAGTTGATTTGAAAAAAGTGATTCAATAAATAACAGATAGACTCTAACCCTTTTCTGCTTTTTCGATTTTTTCTAGTAGTTCTATCCAATTGGTTTCGGATTGTTCTATGGTTTTTTCGATTTTGCCTATTTTGATTTTTAGGGTGGTTACTTTTTCGGAATTGCTTTTTTCTAAATGTAGTGTTGGGTCGGCTAGTTCTGTTTCTAGTTTTGATTTTTGTTCGTTGAGCTTGTTTATTTCTTTTTCAAGATTTTTTGCTTGGTTTTTAATTGGGGCTAGGCGTTTTCTTAGCTCTACTGCATTTTTGCGTCTGTCTTTTTTGCTGATTTTTTTCGTCTCACCGCCGTCTCGTTTTGCCTTGCGAGAACCTTCTAAAAGAATTTTTTTGTAATCAGCCATATCTCCGTCAAATTTCTTG
>DAOWDM010000044.1 GCA_030639035.1 Alphaproteobacteria bacterium | reverse complement strand
CAAAACAGGAACAACTTTTCTACATGACAGAGTTAAATGAGTGTCCATATAAACCAGAGCAGTATGAAAGAAAAGTTTTTACAAGATTACAAGATTCTGACACGCATGAGTTTCATAATTACCTGTCATCTATAGGTTTCCGTCGCAGTCATTCTTTTGCTTATCTTCCTATTTGCCCAAACTGCAAATCTTGTGTTCCTGTTCGTGTTGTCGCAAGCAAGTTCAAGCCAAAAAACACACAAAAAAGAATAATAAATGCGAATCTTGATATTGCAATGACCAGACAGCCAGCTTTGGCAACACAAGAACAGTTTGAACTATTCGTACGCTATTTAGAATCACGCCATTTAGAAAGCGATATGAATAAAATGAATTATAATGAATATTGTGAAATGGTAGAAAATTCTCCAGTAAATACTGCTATATATGAATTTCATACATCTGATGGAAAACTGGTTGCAGTAATTTTGATAGATATAATGCAAGATGGTCTTTCTGCCGTATATAGTTTTTATAATCCTGATATGCCAAAACGCAGCCTTGGAAAGTTTATAATCATGCGTTTAATTGAAGAAACGCACCGCATGAAGCTTGACTATTTTTACCTTGGGTACTGGATAAAAGAATGTCAAAATATGGCATATAAAATAGAATTTAAGCCTATTGAAACATTAGGTGCTACAGGCTGGAATCTTTTGCAAGACTAAGCGTTTTTCTGCTGTTTTTTAAGGCTGTTTTGACATAACTCCACCTTCTCCAACAAGAGAGAATGGTGCCCAAAACATTGGGTGAGCGTATATTGGCTCGTCTTTATCGTGCATAAGAGTCGTCATTGACAAACGCAAAGCCTCTGCTTTTGGCATAGTTGGATTTTTCGATAGACGAGAGAAAATACCTGTCGTCAACTTAACTGAAGCGGTTGTTTCAACTTCCCAGTTGGAAACCAGCATAGAACGGCTGCCTGCATAAAAGAAAGCCTTTGCCAATCCAGACAATCCTTCTGCACCTACCTCACCAGAAGGAGCAGCAGTATTGCATGCAGATAAAACCACCCACTCAGCATCTAATTTTAGCTCTGAAATCTCGCTTGCAGTCAGCAGTCCGTTATTTTTTGTGCTTTCAACATATTCAGGAGGAGTCAGCACTAAAGCTGGCTCGGACAGCCCTTTAAAGTCTCCAGCCATAAGACCATGTGTTGCAAAAGCAAGTACACGATAATCATCAAGCCCTGCTTCTCGAACATTTTTTTCTGTAGCATTATTTCTTAGAAAAACAGCATCTTTGCCAGCTTTTAATGTTTTAGCGATTGCTTTTAGCTCATCTGCACTTTCTGGCAGTTCGGACATTTGATGCAGCATTTCAACATTAGTTGAACAGCTGGTTTTTCCGCTGAGTTTAGGGTCGCCAAAACCTGCAAAAGATTTTACAGCCTTGGTAGGACGAGCAAAAGCCCGCAATGCCCGCAGTGAACTCACCGAAGGAACAACCGTTAATGAATATTTATTAGTAAGCCATGCCGTTTTTAGATAATCAGGTTTTTTTGAAGACGCAGGGCGTTTTGTAGCAAGAACCGCAAACGGCAGACTTTCCAAAGCTGAAGCAGGAACTATTATAATGTTTTTTGCATTTTTTATCAGATTTTCAATTGGTTTCAGCAATTTGTTGTATAAATTATAAGCAGAAACAACATCATAATCAGGAATTTCTCCATCAGAACCTATATTTACTGGGTCAAGTCCTCGGCGAAGATGTTTTACTCTGTCAGCAAGTGCTTTTTCATTAAGTCCAGTACGATGAAGCACAGCTTTTTTACGTGTAGTCGAGAATACAAAAGTCTCGTCAGGACTTGCAAAATAAGCAACAAGCACCTCATTTCCTTTCAGGATTTGCCTTATTTTATCCAGAGTAAAAGGACGTGGACTTGTAAGCTCTGCATATTGAGGAAAACGCCGTTCCAACGTCCTATCCAGTTTCACAAGTTCCTTTTTCACCGTTTTTATACGCTTACGAATAGTCTTTTCATTTTCAAGGTTACGCTTGGCTTTTTCTAATCCAACTGATTTGATTAGCTGATGTTCAAGAATTTTTGTTTCATCAATTTTATCTTCTCTTTTTCGCACCAGTTCCGCCAGTTTTTCGGAAGTAGCAGCAAAACGTGCTGCCATTTTTGACAATGCCTGACTTGTGCCTGTTATTTGTGCAAGCTGAATGATTCTGAAAGCTTCACCTATAAGCTTTTCATGTTGTGATGGGTGCTTTTTCATAGCTTTTGAAACAACGTTCAGATAAGTCTGGAAAAGTTCCCTGCCAAGCCTGAAACCAAGGGCAGAATCTCCAAGACCTGCTTCAAGCTCTCCATGGATATTTTCTGAAAATGAAGCAGATGCTTTTCTTGCATATAAAAGAGCATTGTCAATTTGCCCAGAAGCAAGGTAAAGCTTAGATAAACCATACTGTATAGCGGTTACTCTTGGGTGTTTTGCACCAAGATTTTTTTCAAAAATACTTTTTGCTGACATGTACATATTTTCAGCTTCTGCATAACGGTTCATATTGACATAAATAGTCGCAAGATTGCCTTGTACTTTTGCAGTTTCAACGTGCCTGCTTCCATATGTTTTTTTAGAAATAGCAAGAGCCTGCTTCATAAGAGACAATGCTTCGGTTGTATTTCCATCAGCTCGGTACATTTCGCCAAGACTGTTATAGCTTTTTGCAACCATTGTGTTGTTGCGACCGAAAACAGTTTCACGAATGGTAAGAGCCTTCCGCCCCTCTTCAATAGCTTTGTCAAATAATTGAGCATCATAGTAAATACGAGCAAGCATCATGCGACTGCTGGCAATATCAGGGTGCTTTTCTCCAACTGATTTTTTCTGAATTGTGAGGGCTTTTTTAATCAGAGGAACAGCTTCACCATATCGCCCTTGTTTCACTAAAATCCCTGCATAGTTTCTAAGCATCATAGCTATTCTTGGGTGATTAGAACCAAGAGCTTTCTCAAGAATACCAAGGGCTTTACTGCATTGCTCCTCGGCTTTTGTATAACGTCCCTGATGTGCATTAAGCTGGCTAAGGCTGTTTAATAAAAGCCCTATGTCGGGGTGATTTGAGCCTAGAGCAGCCTGCTGTTTCGATAATGCTTTTTTAAGAGTTTTAGCAGCCTTTTTATAGTGTCCTTGAGTTTGATACAGCAAAGCCATATTTGCCATAACTACACCAACTTCCTGCTTGTATCCTCGTCGTTTTTCAAGAATTGAAAGAGCTGTTTTGTAGCTTTTTTCTGCTTTATTAAATTTGTTCTGTCTGTAATAAAGCTCACCAAGATTAATGGAAGCCAAAGCTACTTCCGCACTTTTCTTTCCTTTGGATTTTTTTAAGATTTTAACACTGCGTTCAAGCAAAGGTTCTGCTTTGGACAACTGTCCTCGTGTTTTTAAAACATTGCCAAGAAGGTTTAAGCTAACGGCTATTCCACTATCATCTGGTTTAAGATTTTTTGTCCTTAAATCCAGCGACCTGCGAAAAAGAGGTTCTGCTTTTTCATATTTTCCAAGCTTTTGATATGAAATAGCAAGATTATCAATTGCAGCAGCAAGACCTTTGTGGTTTTCAAGGTTTTGTTCTGCTATAGATAGTGTCTTTTTTGCCTGTTCCAGTGCTTTGTCAAACTTACCTTTGCTCGCAAGTTTTCTAGTTTCAATATTCGCACGTTTAGTTCCCTGAACACACCCAGAAATAAAAACAGAACCAAACAGCATTGAAGCTATTAAAACAATAAAATAACGATATTTAGCAATGTTTGTGTTCATTTTTAATCCTGAATTTAAGTGTATTTTATAAGCAGTTGTCATTCTCAGCCTGAAAGGCTGGGGATCCAGACTTTTTCTGTTTTCTTTACCTTATCAGCATTCTGAATCCCCAAAGGCTATGCCTTTGAGGATGACAGAAATGGAGACTTTTAAAGCCTTATTACCTTGGAATATCAAAGTTTTTCTCGGCAATCTGAAGACCGTCAAGAAGCACTTTTACGTTTACCGATTTAGCACATTCTTTGATTTTCATTTGACCAGACATCAGGAAATATGGAGAAACTGAACGTACTCCCTGATAAGTTTCTTTAGTAGTTCCACAATCCTGTTTGACTTTAACAGTTACGCCAGAGCTATACGCAGGAGGTTCTTTGAAAGCTACAATAACATCAGCTTTCATATCTGTTCCTCCGTATTTAGATTCTTTTTTGCTCAAAGGCTTAAGTTGTTTAATGACAGCATCAGCACCTTTTGCCAAAGCATTTTTAGAAAATTCTTTTACAAAATTAGATGGTTTTACTCTGCCTTTTTCATCAGCCATAGCTTCGGACAAGAAAATATTGACTTTGTGCATGTCAGGAGCATTTGGAGACAAAGGAACTTGAGCTTGTTCAGCAAGTTTCCATTTTTTGCCTTCTTTGTTAAAGGTCAAAACTTCAAAAAGACGAGGCGTGAAGTATTTTGTGTTTATTGCAACAAAAGAAGAAACAACAGCTTTTGTTTTTTCTTTATTCACAGAAACTTTTTCAATTTTGTAAGTGATTTTTCTGCCTTTAGCTTTTCCTTTCCATTCAGTTCTAGCTTTTAAGAACTCATCTTTTCCTTGCAAAGCATAACGTTTTTCTGAAACACGGAACTTGTACTGGAATTTTTCAGACAAGATAGGCTTGATTAATGAAATATCAAGCTTTTCGTATCCTTTTCTTATTTTGGAAAGAGTAAGGTTAAGAATCGCTTTTTTATCTCTATTTCTTGTTTTAGGAACAATATCTTTGCCAGAAAACATTTTTTCAACGGCAGCTTCAGTCTTTGCCTTTTCAACAGGGTTCATAGCTGTTTTGCTGGTTGTTACACAAGCT
>DAOWDM010000113.1 GCA_030639035.1 Alphaproteobacteria bacterium | reverse complement strand
AAGTATTCTGGATTCCCAGCCCTGAAGTGCTGAGAATGACAATTGTTGTGATTTTTGAGTACAACTAAATCAAAAAGTCTCTAGCAATACTATTATTGAGAGCGTAAGCGTGGATAGTGCCACGCTCAATAAGATTGCCACGTCGCTACGCTCCTCGCAATAACAGCACTAAAATGTTCTAATTATGTCAAATAGTAACAGTATTGTATAACATAGCCATATTATATCAAAGTTTTGCCAGCATTTCAGGAGTAATCAAAGTTATTCCTTTTTCTGTTCGATAGAAACGTTGTGCATCAAGTTCTGCATCTTCACCAACAGTTAGCTCACGAGGAATAACACAGCCTTGTGCAAGAATAACCTTACGAAGAGTTGCTTGCCTGTTAATGACACAGCCAGGAAGAACAATAGCATCTTCTATTGTTGAAAACGAATGAACACAAACGTCATTAAACAGCAAAGAACGTCTTACTGTAGAACCTGATATTACACAACCAGCAGAAACAAGAGAATCTATAGCCATTCCTGTACGCAAGTCTGTTTCAAAAACGAATTTTGCAGCTGGTCTTTGTTCCTGAAACGTCCATATCGGCCAAGAAGAATCGTATAAATCAAGCTCTGGATTAACATGCGTTAAATCAATATTCGCTTCCCAATAAGCATCTAAAGTTCCAACATCACGCCAATAAGGTTTTTCTGCATCACTATTGCAAACACAGCTTCCAGAAAATCTTTGAGCAATAATGTTGCATGTAGAAACCATTGCTGGAATAAGGTCTTTACCAAAATCATGCGAGGAATTGCTGTCTGAAGCATCAGCTTCAAGTCGTTCAATTAGAAAATCTGTATTAAAAATATAAATTCCCATACTGGCAAAAGCAAAATCAGGACTGTTTGGAATAAAAGGAGGATTCTTAGGTTTTTCAACAAAATTTATTATATTGTCTTCGTTGTCAACACCAACGCAACCGAACTCGCTCGCCTGCTCCAAAGGAACTTCTATACAAGCCACTGAAACATCTGCATTGCGTTCAATGTGCTTAGCAAGCATTTTAGAATAGTCCTGCTTATAAACATGGTCTCCAGCAAGAATCAGAACATATTTAGGTGCATGCTGCCGTATAATATCAAGATTCTGATAAACAGCATCTGCTGTTCCCTGATACCATTCTGCATTGCTAGTCTGTTGCTGTGCAGGAAGAAGCTCAACAAACTCATTTAATTCTGGCTGCAAAAATCCCCAGCCACGTTGAATATGCTGAATAAGACTATGAGCCTTGTATTGAGTCAAAACACCTATTCTGCGAATCCCAGAATTAAGGCAATTTGATAAAGGAAAGTCTATGATACGAAATTTTCCTCCAAAAGGAACTGAAGGCTTTGCCTGATTATTGGTAAGCTCTTTAAGACGAGAACCTCTTCCTCCTGCAAGAACTAAGGCAAGAGTTTCTTTTTGTGTTGCCTTTAAAATACGACGATCCAACATACATCTCCTTTTTTTAGCAATCAATAAAACTGCTTTATGAATTAATTAAGCTATCACAATTTAAATAATTAAGCTAAAAATTATTAAGATTCTCCCTTTAATTGATGACTTTTAAGTTTTTATAAAATTCAAAGTCGAAATTCTAATACTTTTCTGTTAAGCTGAGAAAAAAATAAATTGGTTTTTACATATGCATAATAAGTTTTTTCAATCAACGTTATCTTTATGTGCTGTCTTTTTCTTGGCTTTCGTAGTCTTGCTGGCAAGCAAAACACCGATTAATGCACAAACTACAGACGACACACAGCCGACGGCTTCTTCTTCATCGGACGAGTCGTCTGAAACTGACGATGCTACTGCTAAGCCAATAATCGAGCGTTCGCTTACACCAAGGGAATTGATAGAACAAGAAAAACAAAGACGTGAAAGCTTGCAAAACATTCTTCGTAAACAAAAAGCAGGTACTTATGCTGGCACGAAAGATGTTTACGGCAACGATGTTGACACCAGTGAAGAATCTATACCTTACTTTTTTAGTCATATAGAGATACTTCCAAGTGGGCACTTGATGGTAACTGAAACAATACAGATAGTAAGCAATGGAACGCTGTATAAGAAAGGAATAGAAAGAAAACTGCCTGATTTTTATACAAATCACGCTGGAGAAAAAATAACTTTGGACTATACAATCCTTTCTGTTTTCAAAGACAACTATCGTGAATTTTTCTATATTCGCAAAGATAAAAAAGACAGCTATATAGTTACGGGTTTTAATGACGTTGAGCTTCCTGTTGGTGCTCATATGTTCAATATATCTTACATAGTGAAAAGGCAAATAAGCTTCAAAAAAGATTTTGATGAACTGTATTGGGACGCTACAGGCACAGGGTGGAAACATACAATCACCAAAGCAGGAGTTGTAGTTATTCTACCAAAAGGAGGGGAATTTCTTAACGTTGGAGTGCAAACTGGAGAAACAGATACCATTGGTGAAGATTACTTTACAGTAAGAGACGAAGAAGGAAGTATCGGTTTTGTTACTAGACCTCTTTTGGCTGGCGAAAATTTAACCTTATTACTTCAATGGAAAAAAGGCTTTGTTGCAGAACCTACTAAATCAGAAAAATTCAGCTATATATTAGATGACAACAACAGCAGCATTATCTGTGGAATTGGTTTTATTTTTATGCTCGTTTACTATCTAATTTCATGGAGAGGAGCTAAGAATCAAAAAAAGTTTCCAATCATTTTGCGTGCGACTCCTCCTCTTGGGCTTTCTCCTGCTACAATCCGTTTTATCCGACTTGGAAAAATTGATGATAAAGCACTAAAGGCTTCAATTATGAATATGGCACTCAAAGGTCATCTTTCGATTCAAGAAAAAACAAAAGGAGTCATACTTCTTATTAAAGAAAAAAGTAGCTACAAATTCCTTTCTAGTGGGGAAAAAGCTATCTCGAAAATACTGTTTGAAAAAGACAGCTCATTCATAGAATTGAGCAGTAAAAACAAATTAGTTCTCAAAAAAGCAACAAAAAGCCTCGCAATTTATTCATTAAGAGAGTTTGAAAAAGAATTTTTCCTGTCAAATCAAACTATTTTTATTACAAGCATTCTTTTCTTCTTATTTCCTGCCATAGGAACTCTTTTAATGGCAATCAACACTATTCAGACAGTTTATATTTCTGGCTGGTTAGCAATAACTCTTCCTGCCATGTTTATTATGCTTACAATCACAGGAAACTCATGGGTTGATGCTTTTAAGGAACAAAGCAACAGAGCCTTTTTAAAAGCAGCAGTTTTTACCTTTTTAAGCATACCTGTAATTACTGCTGCTCTTTGGGGAATTTCAATATTTGCAGAAGCAACATCAAATGCAGCGGCGATTCTGCTTTTGATTATGCTCGCAAGTCTTGGCATCTTTTTCAAAATAATGAAGTCTCCAAAACTGCTTGGACGTGAGATTGCAAATTCTGCTGAAGGCTTCAAAATGTATCTGACCAAAGAAGACAATGAGTTTGCACATATAAAAGGTGCTTCAGAACGAACTAAAGTGCTGTACGACAAATATATGCCTTATGCGATGGCTCTTGATGCAGAAAACATATGGAACAATAAATTCACTTATGCACTTGAATCAAGTAAAACTGGACTACTTAGTTATTCATCTGATGAGGTTGCGGTTGAAGAAAAACAACCATAGCGTGGTGTTTCGCATAATTATTAACAAGATATTGAATCAAAAAGCTATATATGCTTGCCGAAAGACACAAGCGTTTCTATAATGCTGTCCATGTCGGATTTATTTCAACAAACTGCACAAAAAACTACTGGCTATGATGCTAAGGATATAGAAGTCCTTGAAGGATTAGAGCCTGTAAGATGTCGCCCAGGTATGTATATCGGTGGCACAGATGAGCGTGCCCTGCATCATCTTGCATCAGAACTGCTTGATAATTCAATGGACGAAGCTATTGCTGGACATGCAAGCCTTATCGAGGTTGAACTGTTTGAAAACGGTTCTTTAATGGTGAAAGACAATGGACGAGGAATTCCTGTTGACCCTCACCCTAAATTTCCAGAAAAGTCTGCTCTTGAGGTAATTCTTACAACTTTGCACTCTGGCGGAAAATTCGGAGGAAACGCTTATAGTGTTTCAGGCGGACTGCACGGCGTAGGCTTATCAGTTGTAAATGCTTTGTCCGAAAGCCTTACTATAGAAGTAGCAAGAGACAAAACTTTATGGTCTCAGTCTTATTCAAGGGGTATCCCTCTTACTTCTCTTGTAAAAGTTGGAAACGTCAACAATCGTCGTGGAACTATGATTTCATTTGTTCCTGATGATGAAATTTTCGGTAGTAGTGAATTCAGCCCTGCTTATTTGTACCGAATGGCAAGGTCTAAGGCATATCTTCATAAAGGCGTAAAAATAAAATGGACGTGTGCTTCTTCCTTGATGAAGGGAAGCGAAACAATACCTGAAAATGCAGAACTGAGCTTTCCCAACGGTCTTAAAGACTTTCTTGAAGAAGTCATGCGAGGTCGTGAAGTTATCACAGAAAAGCCTTTCACTGGAGAAGCCAAGCTTGCAGACAATCAAGGGCATATTGAATGGGCAGCAACTTGGCCTGAAAGAAGCAGTGATGGTTTCTTATATTCATACTGCAACACAATTCCGACTCCACAAGGCGGAACACATGAAAACGGCTTCAAAACAGCCTTATACAAAGGTTTGCGAGCATATGCAGAGCTTATAGGAAACAAAAAAGCTGGTAGCATCAACGCAGATGACGTTATAGGCGGAGCAGGGTTAGTCTTATCTTTATTCATTAAGAATCCATTGTTTCAGGGACAAACTAAAGAAAAACTTTCAAATCCTGAAGCTACAAGGTTGGTAGAAACAGCAATTAGAGACCATTTTGACCATTGGCTGACTCGCAATCCTGACAGAGCCAATTCGCTTCTTGAATATGCAGTAGATAATGCAGAAGAACGGTTGAGCAGAAGACGCTCCAAGGAAATGTCTAGGAAATCTGCAACAAAACGTCTACGACTTCCTGGAAAGCTTACGGACTGCACACGCTCGACAGCAATAGGAGCTGAACTATTTATAGTTGAAGGTGATTCCGCTGGAGGTTCTGCAAAACAGGCAAGAAACAGGCTTACTCAGGCTATTTTACCTTTGCGTGGGAAAATACTTAATGTAGCAAGTGCTACAGCTGAAAAAATACGCAATAATTCTGAAATAAGCGACATTATTGAAGCTCTTGGGTGTGGAACTCGAGATAACTATGATGAAGAAAGTCTACGTTATGAAAAAGTTATAATCATGACAGATGCTGATGTAGACGGAGCTCATATCGCTTCTCTGCTGATGACTTTTTTCTATCAAGAAATGCTAAAGCTTATTGAAAACGGTCATTTATACCTTGCAGTGCCTCCGCTGTATCGAATTACACAAGGCGGAAAGTCAGCCTATGCTGTTGATGATGAGCATAAAAATAAGCTTATGAAAACAACATTCAAGGGCAAAGGCAAAATAGATATAAGCCGCTTTAAAGGGCTTGGTGAAATGCCTGCAGCACAGCTTAAAGAAACAACAATGTCCCCTGAAAAACGCACTTTATTAAGGGTAACAGTTCCTCTTGGACGAACCGAGGACGATAAAGAAGAAGCAAAAAATACAGCCGAAAGAGTCCAGCATCTAATGGGACGTAAGCCAGAATTACGCTTCAGATTTATCCTAGAACATGCCAAATTTGTCGAAAATCTTGATATATAACTAAGGCTATGTTACATAAAACTGTTGCTAAAAGCGTATCATTTCCCTCATTGTCATGTGGGTATGGTCGCTTTACTCCTCGCAATGACAGCATGAAAAAACAGGCCGCAAACTGATAGTTTAAAAAAATGATTTCTACGTTACGTTATGTGCTTATTATTGCTTTAAGAGACAAGCTGTTTGCAGGGCTTTTTGTATTTATGGCGTTTGCTCTTGGAGCTTCTTTATTCCTTGGTGATTCCGCTATGGTGGAAAAGTATGCTGCATCAGCAGTTTATGCAGGGGCTGTCTCTCGTATGATAATAGTTTTCGGGCTGTTAATTTTTATAAGCTTCCATGTTCAAAGGCTTTATGATTCTCTTGAAATAGAGGCTATTCTTTCTCGTCCTATTTCAAGGGCAAGCTTTGTCATATCTTATTGGGCAAGTTTTTCAGTAATTGCTGTTTTACTTGCTGTGCCTGCTGTTATAGCTGTCTCTTTCTTTTTACCGTCATTTTCTTACAGCTTTATTCTGTGGGGAAGCAGTATAATTTTAGAAAGCTTAATAGTTGTAGCTTTAGGGCTTTTTTGCAGTCTTACAATCAGACGGGCAGTAAATTCAATTCTTGCTGGAATAGGCTTTTATATGCTGACAAGATTCGGGAGTCTTTTTACTTCTATAGCTGATTATAACATTTCTTTTGACAATAGTTCTTACTTTGATGTTTTTATGAAATATGCAATAGAAGCAATAGCAATGCTTATGCCTCGTTTAGATTTATTCGGTCAAACACGATGGCTCATATATGGAGCAGATATAGATATATCTCTGCTTGTTGTTCAGGTTTTGATTTATGTTCCTCTTCTTTTAACAGCAGCTATTTTTGATTTGAAAAGAAAACAGTTTTAAACCGTTTCCTCGTCATCCTGAACTTGTTTCAGGATCTCCTTTTTTGGTGATAAAAAGAATTTTTTAGATATGAACATAAAAAAAATATCTTTGACTAACATTCTGCTTTTTGTTTTTTTATTTTTACAAATTGCTTTTTGGAACATTACAAAAGAAAAAAAGCCAGAGTGGACGGTATCCCCTGAAGTACCTTCTGCCAGAATGGTTAATGTTATGGCTTTGGGAGACAATCAGTTTCTGTTCAGGATTCTGTGTTTTTATCTTCAAAATGCAGGGGATAGTGGCGGACGTTTTTCTTCTCTTACAAAGTATGATTATTCAGCTTTAGAAGAGTGGTTTTATCTGCTGGACGAGCTTGATTCTAAATCGAACTATACGGCAGCTATGGCAGCTTATTATTATGGGGTTACTCCGAAAACAGAAGATGTCAGGCATGTTGTTAGATATTTACGCTCTCACGTAGATAAAAATCCTGCGAAAAAATGGAGATGGCTGGCTCATGCTGCATATCTTGCAAAACACCGTATAAAAGATGAAAAGCTAGCTTTGGAAATTGCCAAAGAACTTGCTGGTTTAGATGTTCCTAATATGCCTTTGTGGACACGTCAAATGCCTGCTTTTATTCTTAGCGATATGGGAGATAAAGAAGCCGCTCGCACAATAATGACGGTTATTATGGGAACAACTCCAGATTTACCTGAAACGGAAGTTAGATTTATGCAAAATTATATAAAGCATCATCTTGGCGATTTAAAACAGAAAGAGAAAG
The DNA here is from genome assembly GCA_030639035.1 of Alphaproteobacteria bacterium. Lineage (GTDB taxonomy): Bacteria > Pseudomonadota > Alphaproteobacteria > DAOWDM01 > DAOWDM01 > DAOWDM01. The sequence goes on along the minus strand of DAOWDM010000113.1, from coordinate 5,409 downwards.
CAAAATGAAACTGCCAGAACTTGGCGGAGAATTCGCTTTTATTGACCGAATTGCTAGACAGCCAAAAAACAAAAATGTCTTAAAAGGAATCGGGGACGACTGTGCTGTAGTGCAGATTAATGACAACAAGTTGCATCTTTATACAGTTGATATGCTTGTAGAGGGAAATCATTTCTCAACGGATTATTTCACTCCATACAACATTGGAATCAAAGCCATGGAAAGCAATGTTTCAGACATTGCATCAATGGGAGGAAAGGTTTTATACGGACTTGTTTCGCTTGCTCTTCCTGATGATATTTCTGTAGAGTTTTTAGATGAGTTTTACCGTGGAATGTATGACGCAGCAAAGCGGTATTCATTCGATATTATCGGTGGAGACACAACTGGCGGAGACCGTATGACCGTCAGCATTACACTGGTTGGAGAGGTTTCCCCATCATGTTTGAGACTCCGCTCTATGGCAGAGGTTGGGGACTTGATTGTTGCAAGCGGAGCTTTGGGAGGCTCAATGGCAGGCTTGCGTTTATTCCAGAAAAACATCAAAGGCTGCCAAGAAGTTAAACGCTATCATACAACTCCAGAATGCAGTATGAATCGGCTTGATAAGATTGTACCTATAGCAAAAGCTATGGCTGATGTTAGCGATGGTTTAGCGTCCGAGGTGCGTAACATTTGCAAAGAAAGCAATGTTGGAGCGAAAATTATAAAAAACAAAATTCCGCTTTGTGATGGAGTGCAAGAAACAGCCGAACTGATAGGGGAAGACCCTTATGACTATGCGTTGTTTGGAGGTGAAGATTTCAAACTGATATACACTGTTGCACCTGAGAATAAAAATAAAATTACAGGAACTGTTGTCGGTGAAATTATCGCAGGCAAAGATGTTATGTTAGATGATAAAAAACTTAACAAATTCGGCTGGAATCATTTCACCGCAACAATAAAAGGTACAATATAAGAATTAGAGTCTCTAATATTTTTTATTCAGGTGAAAATTCGTCTTTGCCAACACTGCAAACAGGGCATACCCAGTCTTCTGGAATATCAGCAAAAGATGTTCCAGCTTCAATTCCGTTATCAGTATCACCAACAGCGGGATCGTAAACATAACCGCATACATCGCAAATATATTTTCCTGATTTTTCAGATGTCATTTTCTTTTCCTTTGCATTTTCATTATATGAAGGTGAATTTTTAGAAGTTTTCCCTTTTAAGCTAGTTTTATAATAGCCGTAGGTCATAACTTCATCGTCTTTTATCTGCTCGGCATTGACAACCTCACCGATAAACATTGTATGAGTACCAAGGTCTATTTCTTTTGTTACCTTGACCTCGAAAGAAGAAACCGTATTTTCAAGAACAATAGGACAACCTGTTTCACCGATTTTATATTTAACTTGTGAAATTTTATCTGTATCTCTGCCTGATTTAAAACCAAACAAGCCTATAAACTGTAAATCAGCTGATTTTTTCAAAATATTAGCAGCATAAACACCGCTTTCTTTTATATATTCGTGTGTAAGCTCGTTTTTATTAATACATACAGCAGTTTGTGGAGGGAAAGCTGTTACTTGCATCAAAGCATCGGAAATTTGCCCGTTAAGCTTGCCTTTACTGTTAGATGTAACGATATAAAGTCCATACGAGCAGTTATCTAAAACATTTTGACAATTTATCATGATTCTTTTGCTTTTTTTGCTAGTATTTTGCCTGCATTTTTACACTCTTCTAAAACTTCATCATCAGGTCGCCATTTGCATTTTAAAGGAGGTCGCAGGACTTCAATGTTCATTGTTTTAAGCATAGAATCTATAGATTCAGTTGCTCCCCTGCCCCAGCCATATGAACCAAAGGCAAAGCCAGACTTGCCTGTAGGACGCAAACCTTTGATGTAGGTCATAGCTGCACTCATCATAGGCATCATCTCACCATTTAATGTAGAGCTACCAAAAGCTATTGCAGAAGCATCAAGAATCTCGGTTGCAATTTCTGTGATTCCTGATGAGCGAACATAAATCAGTTTCGCTTCAACACCGCTTTCAGATGCTCCGTCTACAATAGCCTGAGCCATGTATTTTGTGCTTTCCCACATGGTATCGTAAATTACTAAAACTTTTTTCTTAGGCTTGCAGACAATCCAGTCTTTGTAAGCAGATATTATTTTATCAATATGAGAACGCCATATCACACCATGAGCAGGGGCTATCATATCTATTTCAATACCTGAAACAGCTTCAAGAGCTTTGCCTACAGGTTTTCCAAAAAGCATTAAAATATTGGCGTAATATTTCTTAGCTTCATTCATAACGGCGGTTATATCAACCTCGTCATCGAATCGCTCAGAAGAAGCAAAATGCTGTCCGAAAGCGTCCATGGAAAACAGGATTTTCTCCTCTGGAACATAAGTACACATTGAATCAGGCCAGTGAGCCATTGGAGTTTCAACAAAAGTCAAAGAACGTTTGCCTAGTTTTATAACGTCCCCTGTCTTTACAATATGAAAATTCCAACTTGAAACATCATGGTAACCGCTAAGAATATTCTGACATTTTTTATTGCAGACAATTTTTGCATTAGGATATTTTGAAATTACCTCAGGAAGTCCGCTAGCGTGATCAGGTTCTGCATGATTTACAATTATGTAATCAATATTTTCTGTATGAGAAGAAATGTTTTTCAGCAGATTATCTGTATAAAAATGCTTTACCGTATCAATTAAAGCCGTTTTTTCATCTTTTACAAGATACGAATTATATGTAGCTCCGCTGTTAGTTTCATAACCATGAAAATCCCTAACACTCCAGTCAACATAGCCAACCCAATTAATGTTTTTTGCAAGTTCTGTATTTGAAGACAATTTAATTTTCCTTTATCAACCGAGCATTACTGCCATATCTTCTTTTGCATCTCCAGTAAGTCTTAAATCGAAATTATCCTGAAGGACTTTAAACACGTTAGGTGTAATCCATGCAGGAGGTTTAGGACCTAGATATATACCTTTGATTCCAAGATGAAAAAGAGACATTAATATTGCTACAGCTTTCTGCTCCATCCATGACAAAACAAGTGTCAAAGGCAAATCATTAACTTCACATTCAAACAACTCAGCAAGAGCAACTGCAATATTTACAGCTTCAATAGCATCATTGCATTGACCTAAATCAATAAGCCTAGGAATGCCGTCAATATCACCTAAATCAAGATCATTAAAACGATATTTACCACATGCTAGAGTTAGAATGATTGTGTCTTTTGGAGCGTTTTGCACAAACTCACGGAAATATTCTCCGCCTTTTCCAGGTGCATCACAACCGCCTACAAGGAAGAAATGTTTGATTTTTCCTGATGTTACAGCTTCTTTGATTTTATCAGCCAAAGAAAGAACAACATTTGATGAAAAACCAGTTGTAAGAACTACATCGCCTTTTGTTTCTGACAAAGGTTTAAGTCTTTTTGCATGAGCTATAGCTTCAGAGAAATCAAAACCGTTGATTTTTTTAGCTTCAGGAACGCCTGCAATTCCAAGACAATACAGTCTGTCTTTATAAGCTTCTTTTGGAATCAGAACGCAGTTGCCGAATGCAATAAGAACCATTTCATTATCTGACCAAAGCTTTTTCTGGTCAAACCATGCTTTACCAAGGTTTCCTACGAGATGTTTATATTTTTTCAGCTCTGGATAACCATGAGCAGGAAGCATTTCAGAATGAGTATAAACGTTTACGCCTGTGCCTTCTGTCTGTTTAAGAAGTTCTTCCAAAGCTTTCAAGCTGTGTCCAGTAACAAGAATACCTGCTCCTGCTTTTGTTCCAGTTTGGACTTGGACAGGAGTTGGAATGCCGTATTTTTTGAAATGAGCTTCTTTAAGCATTTTCATTGCTTTTAAGGTCATTTCTCCAGCTCGCAAGTTCATAGCAACAAAGTCATTCAAATCAAAGTTTGAGTTTGTAAGAGTTGCGTAAAGAGCTTCTGGAATAAACTCATCAATTTCTTTGTCATTAACTCCAAGTTCGTTGGAATGATAAACATAAGCAGATAAGCCTTTTAAGGTGTAAATAAGATTGTCTTGAAGACTCGCAATATCCTCATTTTTTCCGCATATTCCAACTGTTGTGCAGCCTGTGCCGCCTTTAGTTTGTTCACATTGATAACAAAACATGTTTTTATTCCTTTAATTTTTCCAAAGACCATGAAGATTGCAATATTCACGAGCAGAAACATTCGTTGCATCTGTTTTGAACGTTGCTTCTGGAGCGTCTCCTGCTTTTAAGAATTCTTTGCAGGACTTTCCGTCAGCTGTAAGCTCTATCCATTCGATATGATGTTTTTCTTCCATAGGGTGGATAGTGCTTCCGACTGTTACCTTGTATCCGCCGTCAACTTTTTCGATTACAGGAACGTGCTTTTCTTTTGTAGAATCGGCAGTTTGTTCTTCTTTAAAAGTCATTGGCTTGCCACAGCAAAACAATGGAGCACCTCCGCCTTTAAGAATTTCAGCAATGTTTCCACATAGGTCGCATTTATAGATTTCTGATTTTTTAGGGTTTGTCATTGTTAGTTTTCCTTACCAGTTATCTGAACGAAGTTCAAAATGAGCCTGAGGGTGAGCACATGCAGGGCATAAATCTATTGCTTCATTTCCAGAGTGAACATAACCGCAGTTTCTGCAACGCCATTCAACATTTGTACTTTTTTTGAATACAGAGTTATTTCCAATATTTTTTGCCAAGCCAAGAAAACGGTCTTCATGGTGTTTTTCTGCAACAGCAATTGCTTCAAAAACATCTGCTATTTTGTTAAAGCCTTCTTCTCTAGCAATTACAGCAAAATCAGGGTACATGCTTTCATATTCATGATGTTCACCAGCAGCAGAAGCTTTTAAGTTTTCAAGAGTTGAACCGATTGTTCCAAATGGAAAAGAGCCTGTAATTTCAGTTTCACCGCCTTCCATGAATTTAAATAAACGCTTTGCGTGTTCTTTTTCCTGATTTGCAGTTTCTTCAAAAATAGCTGCTATCTGAACATAACCTTCCTTTTTTGCTTTTGATGCAAAGTATGTGTAGCGGTTTCTTGCCTGACTTTCCCCTGCAAATGCTGCCATAAGGTTTTTTTCAGTCTTGCTTCCTTTGAGTTCCATTTTTTTATCCCATAAGTTTTGTTTTCGTATTTTTCATGTTTGTGCGAATAATTGCTGATGTATTAAAGCAACAACTATGCCAAAGTAGAATAACTTAGAAGAATCAATAAAAATAGCTCAACTTTTGTTTTAGTAATATGAAATGATACACTTTTGATGTGTTTCGTGAGACATTAGAGTGAGACAAAGCTGTCTCATTGAGACATTTTATTTATTATCAATAAAGCGATACAATGTAGCTCTACCTACACCAAGTACTCGAGCTGCTT
>DAOWDM010000142.1 GCA_030639035.1 Alphaproteobacteria bacterium | reverse complement strand
TAAACAAGGCATAAAAATAGGAGAAAACGCCATAGTCGGAATGGGCGTAATTGTTCTTGCAGATGTTCCACCTGAAAAAGTTCTTCACCCTGCAAAATCCTTAGTATGGGCAGGCTGAAATGAGTGATAAAAAGCTAAAAATTTGTGTCGTTACTGGGAGTAGGGCGGATTATTCTTATCTTCTCTACCCAATGAAATATATTGAAGCGTCTTCAAAATTGCAGTTGCAACTGGTTGTTACAGGTTCTCATTTGTCAAAAGAATTCGGGAATACTGTTGAGCCTATTAAAAAAGACGGTTTTTTTATTAGTGCAGAAGTTCCAATGCTTTTTTCTGGAGATGATTCCGTTTCAATAACTAAATCAATGGGCAAAGGAACTATGGAATTTGCCGATGTTTTTAAGCAGTTAAATCCTGATATAGTGCTTGTGCTTGGGGACAGGTTTGAAATATTTTCAGTTGTGCAGGCTGCCTTAATTGCAATGATTCCAGTTGCTCATCTTGGCGGTGGAGATGTTACAGAAGGGGCTTTTGATGATGCTATAAGGCACAGCATTACTAAAATGTCTCATTTGCATTTTGTTACTAATGAAGAATCAAAAGAGCGTATCTTGCAAATGGGTGAAAATCCTAATAACGTTTATGTTGTAGGCTCACCAAGTCTAGATGCAATTGATAATGCAGAGTTTCTTGAAAAAGAAGATTTTTTGAAAAAAGTTGGATTTAACAAGGCTTATTCTAAATATATTTTAGTTACTTATCACCCTGAAACTTTATCGCAAAGAAACCCGTCTCAAGATGTAAAAATAGTTTTAGATTCTCTAATCCAATTACAAGATATAGGAATCCTAATTACAGGAGCAAATGCAGACACAGGCGGTAAGGCAATCAATGCTATATTTGAAAATTACGCTAATCAAAACGAAAACATAATTTTTCGCATGTCGCTTGGTAAAGAGCTGTTTTACAATGCTTTGCACCATATGGATATGTTTATAGGAAATTCCTCTAGCGGACTTTATGAAGCTCCATCTTTTAAATTGCCAGTCGTAAATATTGGAGACAGGCAAAAAAGCCGTTTGCGAGCAGAATCCGTTATCGACTGTCAGTTAAATGAAAAAGCTATTCTTCAAGCCATAAAAACAGCTTCTACACTTGATTGCTCCAATGTTATAAATCCTTATGGCAAAGGCAATGCTTCGGAACAGATTGTAAAACGATTAGAAGAAATAAAAGCTCCTAAAGAGCTATTGAAAAAGAAATTTTTTAAGTATGTTGGGAAACAAGAATGAAAAAAACTTATATAATTGCTGAAGCAGGCGTTAATCACAACGGGGACGTGTCTCTTGCAAAAGAATTGATAGCTGCTGCGGCTGAAGCAAAGGCTGATGCTGTAAAGTTTCAGACTTTTACAACGGAAGAAGAAATTTCTAAAATAGCTCCTCAAGCTGAATATCAGAAAAAAAATACTGGAGTTTCGCAAAGTCAGTTTGAAATGGTTAAAGCTCTTGAATTGTCGCAAGATGAATTTCTAGAATTATATAATTATTCTAAAAAGCATGATATTACGTTTTTATCTACTGGATTCGATCATCTTAACATGACGTTTTTAGTGGATAAGTGCAAGATTCCATATATAAAAATTCCATCAGGTGAAATAACAAGTGCACCTTATTTGTATAAAGTTGCTCAACACAGACTGCCACTTATTGTGTCAACAGGAATGGCAACAATTCCTGAAATTGAACAAACGCTGGCTGTTTTATCTTATGGTTGGAGCAGACAGGCAACGCCGTCATCTTTGCAGGAATGTCTTGATTTTTATGACACAGCAGAGGGGCGTAATATATTAAAAGGACAGGTAACACTTTTACATTGTATAACTGAATATCCTGCTCCATATAAAGACGCTAATTTGCGAGCTATGCAAACGATAGCAGAACATTTTGATATGCCTGTTGGACTTTCAGACCATACGCTTGGTATTCATATTCCAATTGCAGCCGTTGCAATGGGAGCTAGTGTCATTGAAAAACATTTCACTCTTGATAAAACTTTAGCAGGACCAGATCATAAAGCATCACTTGAACCTGACGAGCTTAAAAACATGGTAACATGTATCCGAGATATAGAAAAAGCTATGGGAAACGGTGAAAAAGTCCCACAAAAAAGCGAGATTAAAAACATTGCAATAGCTCGTCGAAGCCTTGTTGCAGCACAACCTATAGAAAAAGGCGACACTTACAAAGAAACCAATATTACATGCAAACGCCCAGGTAATGGTATAAGCTCTATGCAGTATTGGGATTACTTAAACAAAGAATGTCCTGAAAATATTAAAGAAGATGAGTTGGTTAAATAAAGTATGCAAGCACAACTAATATCAAACAAAAATCAATGGGATAAGGCGTTAAGTAACTTTTCCGAGCGTGATATATATTTTGAGTACGATTATCACGCTCTATATATTAACAATGACCATGAATGTGCAGAGGCTTTTTATTTCTTTGATAACGAAAAGCAATTTTTCTTTCCTTATATAAAACAGAATATATCAGGGCATAACGATTTGTTTGATTTTGAAACTGTTTATGGATATACAGGACCGTTATCCACTACAGATGATGTTTCTTTCTTAGAAAAAGCATGGGAAACATTTAAACAAACCGCTGAAAACAACGGCATAGTATGTGGTTTAATCAGGTTCAATCCTCTGCTGGATAATTCATCTATTACAACACCTGATTACATAGAAAAAATCGGTGTAAGAGAAACAGTCTATGTAGATTTAGAACAATCATACGAAGAAATATGGAAGACGTTTAAAAAGGGAACGAAAAGTGACATTAAAAAGGCTAACAAAGAAGGTTTAACAAAAAAGATTCTGTATAGTGAAGAGGATTATATATCCTTTTATAACTATTATGTAGACCATATGAAACAGCTTGGTACAACAAACTTTTATTTTTTCAAGAAAGATTGTTTCCTTAAATTATGTAAAATGGGAGCTGAAAAAAGTAAAATTTATTTTGCTTGTTTAGGCGATAAAATAATAGGCGGTTCTATAATATTATATAGCAGTAAATTCTGTCATTACCATTTAAGCTGGTCTCTTTATGATTATAGAAATTATCGCCCTAATAAATTCCTGTTAAATGAAGTAATAAAAGACGCAATTGATTCTGGTTATAAATATTTCCATCTTGGCGGTGGCATAACAAACGAGCCAGATGATTCACTATTCGCTTTTAAAAAACATTTTTCCAAAAAAACAAAAATGTTTCAACTTGGCAAAGTAATGATAGATAGTGAAAAATATAAAGACCTGTGTGAAGAATGGAATGAAAACAGTAGTCTAGAAATCAAAGAACAGTATAAAAGCTATTTTTTAAAGTATAAATATTAAGAAACTTTTTATTTAAGTTTCTTAATATTTAGGCTGTGTTATACAATAGTGTTGCTATTTGATGGATTTCTATACACATTATCGCACTCACACGTCATCTTGTAGATGTTAAATAATTCGATGACAGTTTTTTATAATCATACTATCTTCAAACTCAATCGTCATGCTGAACTTGTTTCAGTATCTACTTACTTTTTTGGCTGTTAAAGAATAGGAGATCCTGAAACAAGTTCAGGATGACGGCTTTTTTTGTCATCAAATTATTTAACATCTACAAGAATGACGGTTGTATTTTATAAAGCAACACTATTGTATAACACAGCAAATATTTATAAAAACTCTAATCTTTTTTACGACACACAATGAGCCATTCTGAAATAAGACATTCTTGATTGTTTATAGTGCGTTCTGTTTTATCCACAGATAAAATATCAAAATATTTTCCATATAAAGAATGAATTTGTTCTTCTGACATTAAACGAGTTAGTCCCTTGCTTTCAATAGGTCCATCAGAAATATCTATATATTCATTCTCATTTGTTTTTTTATTTGTTTTACCAACATATGTGCTATCTGAAAAAGTTTGGCTAAAAAACAACCCGCCAGATTTTAAAGAATTACTGATGTTTTCTAGTATTTTTTTAGTATCTTCATAAGAATTTGCATAAATACATTCTATATCAATTACACCATCAACCTTTTCTTTTGGAGAAAAAGTCTGAATATCACCTGTATGTAAATCAGCTTTAAGTTTTGTTGCTTCAAGCATTTTATTGCATATTTGTGTGGCTGTTTTGCTGCCTTCAACACCAGAAACATTGAACCCTTCATTTGCTAGATACCAAATATTTGCACCAGTTCCAAAGCCAACTTCTATTATTTTGGTATTTGCTCTGTCTTTATTATAAAAATTTCTAGCTACAAAACGCACAAGATTCTCAGAAGGATATTTCCCCCAAGATTGATTTTGAAACACATTTTCCCACACAGGATCCCAAGACATTTTAACCTCACAATTATTTTAATTTATGTAATTTTTATAACAAACAAAAACACTATTGTAAATTTTTATAAAGAGTTTTCAGGTTGCTGTTTTTGTTGACGTGATATAGCATGATTTTTATTTACGCTACAATAATTCTTGGAAGTTAAAAATGTCTGATAATGTAGAAATTCCAGTTCAAACAAACATGTTTAAAGATGTTCTTTTAAATGGAAACTCCTCTATAAAAATGGCTTTGGAGGTTATTAACCAGCACACAGCACGGATTGCTCTTATTTTGAATGGCGATGGAGTTCTTATTGGGACAATAACCGATGGAGATGTCAGGCGTGGGATTCTAAATGGTGTTGGAGTTGATGAATCTGTTGTAAAAATTATGAACACAGCTCCTAGAACGGTTAGCAGTTCCGCTTCTCGCAAAGAAATTTTGCGTATTATGAAAAAGAAAAAATTGTTTCAAATTCCTGTTGTTGATGAAAAGATGCGTCCAGTAAGAATAGAGTTGTTTCAGGAGTTACTTTCCCCTAGAAAACAAGATAATATTGTCGTTCTTATGGCTGGAGGGCTTGGAACTCGCCTTGGTTC
>DAOWDM010000042.1 GCA_030639035.1 Alphaproteobacteria bacterium | reverse complement strand
GCCTCATCAGAAGCAATGTTGATTCTTGAATCTAAAATTGAAATATTTGCTATAGCTGCTCGCTTGTCTCCAAGAAAAGAGACGAATGCAGAAGCTGCCATATTATGGATTTTTTCTTTGGTTTTTATAACAATTCCAAAATTACTAAACCGTTTATACATTCTTTTGATTGTGCTGATTTGATGCATATCTTCCTGCTCTTCAAATTCAACCGTATCAATGCCAAGAAGCATATTTTCCAGCTCTCCAAAGCTGATGCCATCGGCACTTTCTATGCCGTTGATAACAACTCCGCTTGCAACAACATTTTCAAAAGCAATATCTGAAATTTTCTCTTTATCAAAACTTGCTCTCATTGATTCAATTGTAAAGCAGTCGTTTTTACCTCGTATATTTGAAAGCTTAATTGTCGAGCTAGTTATTGAAACAACCTCAAGAGAAGCTGTAGGAATATTTAAAAGAGAAAGCCCCTTTGGAGCAAGTGTTTCTATGGTATATGGAAGAAAGAAATAGTATGAAACAGTAGCAAGCATCAGAATTAAAATAATTACTTTGCTGCTAATACAGATTATTTTTCCGCAAAAATTACGAATATAATTATATGGTTTTGCAATTGTTTTTCCAACAGAGCTATTAGAAATAAAACTGCATACACGCCCAAGGATACTATTTTTAATAGCATTGTTTATTGACTTGACTGTATCGCCAAATAAATAATTTAAAGGCTTTAGAACAACTAGCCTGAATGCAAACTTGACTGGAATTATAACAATGCTGGTTATTAAATCTAGAATAGATTTTTTTTTGTTTGAATTTGCCATTCGTAATATCCAATTAAAAAACACTTAAATTATATGACTTAATTATACGAGTGTAGAGATGAGAAATAGAAGGTCAAGAAATCAACGCTATAATTAGCATAATTTTCATCTTTTTTATGTAAAATCACATAGATTTATATGTTAATTTTTTATAAGTTAGCTTATACAACAGAAATTGATTGGAAATTTTAAAAATGAAACAGCCAGCAGTAGAATCTACATTTGATGTTGCTCAATGGTTTTATGATACTGCACTTAATGATAACGAGTACCTACAGCCTTTAAAAATGCAAAGGTTGCTTTTCCTTTCTCAGGCTTATTTTGCAGTTGCAAATAATGGGCAGATGCTTTTGCCTTCTGTTTTTATAGCAGATGATTCAGGACCTATTGAACCAAACGTTTATCGTGTTTTTGAACATGACAATAAACCTTATATGGAACATGCTGCGATTCCAGAGGATATAAGGCTTTTCCTAGACAGCATATGGCGACATTTCGGTTCTCATTCAGGTGAATATTTATCAAAATTTCTAAGGGGACACCCTCCTTATTTTGAAGCAAGAGAAGAAGGAAAACGCTCTGTAATTTCTCATGAATCAATAATTGAATATTACAGTTCTCCTACAAAGGCTAAGGCTGCCAATGGAGTTCCTGCTGTTGAACAAGTATTGCGACCTCGTGTAATGCGGTCTCATACAGGAAAGCCTGTCAGCGTAAAACAATGGGTTCTAAAGCCCAAAAAGAAATAACTATTGTAACACCTCGAAACAATCTTTGATTTGGCTGTATTTGATAACTATGGCATCTTCTCATCAATCAGAAATAAAAACGGTTTTTAAAATTATGACAAAAAATAATATTGCGGCAGTAGTCCTTGCAGCGGGCATGGGAACTAGAATGAAGTCTTCTATTCCAAAAGTTATGCACAAAATAGCAGGCAGACCAATGCTTAAGCATTTGCTTGCAACTTTGGAAGAAATCAATGCAAGACATGTTGTTGTTGTTATTGGTTCTGATATGGAGCATGTATCAGAAACGATTGCACCTCATAAAACAGCTATTCAGCATGAAAGATTAGGGACGGCTCATGCTGTAGCTACTGCAAAAAAAGAACTGGAAAATTTTGATGGAGATATTCTGATTCTTTTCGGAGATACTCCATTGATAAAGCAAGAAACTCTGGAGAAAATGCTCAAAGCTAGAAGAGCAGGTGCAAGCGTAGTCGTTCTTGGTTTTACTCCTGATGATGCTGCTCAATATGGCAGGCTTATAGTTGGAGATAAAGGGCTTGAAGCTATTGTTGAATATAAAGACGCAAATGCTGAGCAAAGACAGGTAAACCTTTGTAATTCAGGCGTTATGTGTGTAAACGGGTCAAAACTTTATGACTTGATTGATAAGGTTGATAACAGCAACGCAAGCGGTGAATATTATCTGACAGATATTATAGAAATAGCCTGTAATGACGGCTTGAAATGCACTGTTGTAGAAGGCGAAGTTGATGAACTGCTTGGAGTAAACTCCAAAAAAGACCTTGCCGAAGCAGAATCTATTGCTCAAAAACGATTGCGTGAGAAAGCAATGGAAAACGGAGCAACTCTTATCGCACCTGAAACCGTACATTTCAGCTATGACACCGTTATTGGACGAGATGTAGTTATAAGCCCGTTTGTTGTATTCGGACTTGGAGTTACTATCGCTGATAATGTTGAAATCAAGGGCTTCTGCCATTTTGAACAAGCTGTAGTATCAAACGGAGCATTGCTTGGACCTTACGCAAGACTTAGACCTGGTGCAGAAATCGGGGAAAATGCTCATATAGGAAATTTCGTTGAAATCAAAAAAGCCCGTGTCGAAAAAGGTGCAAAAGTCAACCACCTAAGCTATATCGGAGACGCTAGAGTAGGTTCAAAAGCCAATATCGGAGCTGGAACTATT
>DAOWDM010000173.1 GCA_030639035.1 Alphaproteobacteria bacterium | reverse complement strand
TATTTATTATCTGCCTTTTGCAATAGTATTTTTGATGACATTATTTATGTCTTTAACAGTTTGCTTAGGTTCAATGAGTCTTTTTAATAAAGTAGGCTTCTCCTTTAAATAACTGTTAACTGCATCAACAATAAGCACAGTCCCTGTTGCAAATGCTTCTGGTGTCTGTCCTAGTCCTAATGCCACTCCTGTAGCAAATTGAAGAAATGTCGCATTATCCTTAACTGCAGATAATCCTGATTTAGCTTTTTCAGTTAGCACTTTTGCAGCACCGCAAGCAAATGCTTCAACATCGCCTTTTTCTGCAAAGTTATTTACAGCTTGGCTTGCTTCTGCACCTTTTTTTATATCAGTCATAGCTTTTCCTCATTAATTCTTGTTATAAAACACTACAATAAACACCATAGTCTAAAAATTCATTTCTGTCTAGCTAAATCTAAAATTTATTTTATCCGTTTTCTTTTAGCACTGTTCCGAGCAGGTAAAGTGAGCCACAGACTAGGATTCTGACTGGTTCTTTTGTGTTTGTGATTATATTTTCCAATGCTTGTTTTGTCGAATTTGCTGGTTTTGCGTTTTTAAAACCTGCTTTTATGGCTTGTTCTTGCAATCCTTTGGCAGAAAAGCTGTTAAATCCATGAATTGGTACTGCTTGAAGTGTTTTAGTGCCTTTAGTCAGGTTTTTAAGGAAACTTACGGTATCTTTTGTTGTCATCATTCCTGTTATAATATGCAAAGGCTTATCATTCCAATTGCTTATGAATTTTCCTAGCATTTCTCCAGCAGATGGATTGTGTCCGCCGTCTATCCAAAGCTCGCAATCTTTTGGAAGCATGTCAAAAAGCACGCCTTTTGAAAGTTTTTGAAGTCTTCCTGCCCATGTAACCGACTTCATGCCTTTATCAAGAGTCTTAAAAATGCTTTTATCAAAAACGCCTGATTCTACAAGCTTTTCAATTCCTGCTATTGCAAGCCCTGCATTTTCTACTTGATGCTCCCCTGCCAAAGCAGGCATAGGTAATTTAAACTTATTAATTCCTTTGAAATAAACGCTGTTATTTTCAGAATAAATGCTCCAATCTTTACCGCCACTACATAAAGACACTTTTTTGTTTGTCGCACATTCTTCTAGCACATTTAAAACGGCTTTTTCCTGATTTGCGGTAATGCAAGGAGCTCCAGATTTCATAATCCCAGCTTTTTCAAAAGCAATTTTTTCTATTGTGTCTCCAAGATATGATTCGTGATCCATTGATATTGGAGTAAGAATCGTCAATGCTGGTTTTTCGACAACATTTGTTGCATCAAGCCTGCCTCCTAATCCTGTTTCAAGAAGAAGCACATCAGCAGGATTTCTTGCAAAAGCCATAAAAGCAGCAACGGTTGTTACTTCAAAAAAAGTTATAGGTTCATTACCATTTGCCTGCTCTGCTTCTTCAAGCAAAGCTACGATTTTATCATCTTTTAGCAATTTTCCAGAAATTCTTATGCGTTCTGCAAACCTTGTTAAATGCGGAGAGGTGAAAGTGTGAACTTTAAGCCCTGCCTGCTCGAAAAACGCCCTCATAAAAGCAACGGTAGAGCCTTTGCCGTTTGTTCCAGCAACATGCACTACAGGTGGCAGGTTAATCTGAGGATTTCCCACCTTATCCAACAGCTTATAAATCCGCTCCAAAGACAAATCAATAACTTTGGGGTGCAACTTGTGCAATCTTTCTACAATTGCATCTGTAGAAATATTATTTGTCATCAGCTTTAGTTTTTTTGCCAGAATCCAGCGGAATAAGATCTCCTGCTGGTTTAGCATTACAAAGCAAACCGATTACTCTTGAAAGAGTTTGTCGCAGTTCCTTCCTTGGAACAACCATATCTACCATTCCATGCTCTAAAAGATATTCCGCTCTTTGAAAACCTTCGGGAAGAGTTTGCCTGATAGTCTGCTCAATAACTCTAGCCCCTGCAAAACCAATGATGCATTCTGGTTCAGCAATAGCAACATCACCCAACATAGCAAATGAAGCCGTAACTCCGCCAGTTGTAGGGTCTGTAAGAACAGAAATATAAGGAAGACCTTTTTCTTTTACTTTATTCACAGCTAGAGTCGTTCTAGCCATCTGCATAAGAGAAAGAATCCCCTCCTGCATTCTAGCCCCGCCAGAAGATGAAACAATAATAAGAGGAGCTTCCTGTAAAACAGCAAGTTCTGATGCAGCAACAATCCCCTCACCAACAGCTACTCCCATAGAACCGCCCATAAAACCAAAATTAAAAGCAGCCATTACCACTGGCATTCCGCCAAGAGTTCCATGTGCTACAATAATAGCATCATCTTCTTTCGTTTTTTTGCGGTAATCTTTCAGTCGGTCAGAATAGCGTTTTAAGTCTTTAAATTTAATAGGATCATGCTTTACCTGAGGCAACTCTATACGCTTGTACTCACCATAATCAAAAAGCATATCAAGGCGTTTTTTTGCAGACAGCCTCATGTGATAGCCACAGTGACTACAGACCATACTATTCTGTTCTAACTCACGATGGAAAATCATATTCCCACAGGAGCTGCATTTTACCCATAGATTATCAGGGATTTCCTTAGGAGCGACAAGACTACGCACCTTAGGACGGACAAAATTTGTTAACCAGTTCATAAAACATCAGCCAATCAAGTTTATAACTTTTTACGTTTTAACAGCATATTACATAAATGGCTATCAATTTTCTGTTGCATTAATGAATCTGATTGATAAATTTATCGACCTTTATGCCCTTTTAACATTTCAACAACTGTTCTTTCGGCTGTTTTGTTATTCTTTTTATATGAACCAGCCATAAATTTGCATTTAATTTCTGTAAGTTTGCCTGAAAACTCAGCTTTATTTAAATTAGCTCTGTTCATTTTCGCATTGTTGAATTTTGCACTTTTAAGATTTGCTCTAGCAAAATTAACGCCTTTAAGATTTGAGCCTTGAAAGACAACGTCTGAGAAATCGCCTTTTGTACATCTTGCACCTTCAAGATTAGCCATTCCCATATTTGCTTTGCTAGCTTTAACATCTTCCATGCTTGCACTTTTAAGATCAGCACCGTTAAGCTTTGTTTCTATAAGTTTCGCACTGTCTAAAACTGCATGTTTTGCATTGACATAACGCATATTTGCATTTGTTGCATTCATACCAGTCATATTAGCATTTTCAAGATTTGCACCATCTAAATCAGCATCTCTTGCTTTTGTAGCAGCCATATTAGAAGAACTAAGATTCGCATGTTTAAGAGTTGCTCCATGCAAATCAGACCTTTGCAGCCATGCCCCTTTTAAGTTTGCATTATTAAGATTCGCACCTGCTAAGTCTACACCTCTGAGGTCTGCATAATTTAATTCAACATTTTCTTTTACAGCTGACTCAACGCATTCTTTAAGACTTGAAGCTTCTTTTTCGTAAAGAACGCTTTTGTCAGCAACGCTTTTTATTTGATATTTCATGACATTTATACCTCGTACAACAATATAACAAATATACTTTACACTTACTTTTTGTCTATTGCAAGTGTTTTCACAAATTCAAGCACTTTTCCAACTATTTCTTGTTTAGAAAGTTCTTTTGAATCCTCGATTATTTTAACAATTGCAGAACCTACGACAATCGCATCTGCAAGATTAGCAACAGCCTTGACTTGCTTTGGGGTTTTGATATCGAAATCTACGGCAATTGGCAGTTTTGTGTACTTTCTTAAACGCTTCACTGCTGTTTTTATTGCATCTTCGGAAGCAGAAGCAGCTCCTGTTATTCCTGCTATTGATACATAATAAATAAAACCGCCAGCATTTTTTAAGACCTTTGGCAGACGCTCATCATCTGTAGTTTGGGTTGCAAGAAAAATCATATCAAGATTGTTTTTTTTAAGCGGAATTAGGAGTTCATCAGCTTCTTCTGGAGGAACATCTACAATAATTAGTCCATCAACTCCAGCTTTTGCTGCATCTTTTGCAAAAGCATCAACTCCATATTTATAAACAGGATTATAGTATCCCATAAGAATTATTGGAGTTTCTTTATCATTTTCACGGAAAATGCTAACCATATCAAGAACACGTTTAACATTCATTCCAGCTTTTAATGCTCGCTGAGATGCTTCCTGAATGGCTTTGCCGTCAGCTATAGGGTCAGAAAATGGGATTCCAAGCTCTATTAAATCTGCTCCTGCTTTTGGAAGGCTTTTTAAGATTTCCAAAGACGTTTCAAAATCAGGATCTCCTGCGGTTGTAAATGTAATTAGCCCGCTTCGACCTTCTTTTTTCAAAGCTTCAAAACGATTTTTTATGCGTTCTGTCATAGGTCTACTCCCATGAATTTTGCAACGGTATCAACATCTTTGTCGCCACGACCGCTTAAATTAACCACTATGATTTTATCAGAAGTCATATTTTTAGCTATTTTCATAGCATGAGAAACAGCATGGCATGATTCCAAAGCTGGAAGTATTCCTTCTAAACGTGTTACTTCAGAAAAAGTTTTTAATGCTTCATCGTCTTTAACAGCCACGTATTCAGCCCTTTCTATATCTTTCAGCCAAGAATGTTCTGCACCGATTCCAGGATAATTAAGCCCTGCTGAAATTGAATGAGCATTTTTTATCTGCCCGTCATCGTCCTGCATAATATAAGTACGGCTACCATGTAAAATTCCAGCAGAACCATCATTAAGCGGAGCACTGTGCAGACCTGTTTCAAGACCTTTTCCAGCAGCTTCAACTCCTATCATTTTTATTTCTTTGTTATTTAAAAACGGGCGGAAAAGCCCGATAGCGTTAGAACCTCCGCCAACACAAGCAACCAGAACATCAGGCAGTTTATTTTCCTGTTCTATTATCTGCTGTTTAACTTCACGTCCTATGACTGTGTGGAAATCACGCACCATCATAGGGAAAGGGTGAGGTCCAGCCGCAGTTCCGAACATATAATAAGTATCATCTACATTCGCAACCCAATCACGCATGGCATCGTTTATAGCATCTTTCAATGTAGCAGAACCACTTTTTGATGGTCTTACTTCTGCACCAAGCAACTTCATACGAAACACATTGGGCTTTTGACGCTCTATATCAACAGCACCCATGAAAATAACGCACTGCATATCAAACAAAGCACATACAGTTGCAACCGCAACTCCATGCTGTCCAGCTCCAGTTTCAGCAATAATTCGTTTTTTACCCATACGCTTTGCAAGAAGAATTTGACCTATACTGTTGTTTATTTTGTGAGCTCCAGTATGGTTTAAGTCCTCACGTTTTAAGTAGATTTTTGCTCCACCGCATTTTTCCGTAAGACGTTTTGCAAAATAAAGAGGGCTTGGTCTTCCGACATAATGCTTAAAGTAATAGTCAATTTCTTCCTGAAAAGAAGGGTCTTTGGTAGCTTTTTCATATGCATCAGCCACTTTCAGAATCAAAGGCATCAATGTTTCTGCAACAAAGAACCCTCCATAAATACCAAAATGACCTTTTTTGTCAGGAAAAGAATTGTAGTTAATTGAGTTTGTCATGATTTATAACTGTTTTGCTTTTTTCAAAAAGTCGTGAAGTTTTCCTATGTTTTTTACAACTGAGGAATCTTCAACTCCTGATGATATATCCACTATAGTGTCTTTTGTTGAAACACTGCAGATTTTAACCTTTATCGGCATCGTCTATTTTATCTTCTTCGGATAAATTGATGTCAATAAGCTCTGTTGCAATACGTTTTGCGGCAAGAGAAGGATTAGGACTCTCTGTAATAGGACGACCTATAATAAGAATATCTGCACCAGCACTAATGGCACTAAATGGAGAATCCGTTCTTCTTTGATCAATAATTTCTTTTGACCAATGCGGGCGAATACCTGAAACGACTATAAGCATATCGTCTCCAAGGAATTTTCTTAGCTCTGCTGCTTCTGCAACTGCACATTCAACACCTGCAAGCCCTGCTTCCTTTGTTATATCAGCAAGCCTTTTTACTTTGTCGGAAAGTTTTCCTTCATCAGTATCTGGAAAGGTGCTCTCATCAATACTTGTAAGAACAGTAGAAGCAATTAACTTTGGCACAGGAACTGCCTGTGCGTCTTGAAAATCATAAGATGCTTCCAAAGCAGCTTTAAGCATTTCTTTCCCGCCACTCGCATGTAATGTTATATACTGCGGTGCAACAGGAGCAATTGCTTTAATCGCTCTGGCAACAGTGCTTGGAATATCGTGAAATTTCATATCCAAATAAAGTGGAAGCTCACAAGCTCGCAAAACCTGCTTTATGCCTTTATGACCATTTGCAGTAAAGCACTCCATTCCAAGCATTATACCGCCGACAAATTCAGATACCTGTGCAGCCATAGCTGTTGCTTGACCCAAATCTGTTGTGTTTATAGCACAAAATATGTTTTTTGAATAATCTGTCACAATAGAACCTCTGGAATTTCTGAATTTTCTTGTTCTTTTTCTGTATCTTTTTTTATTTGTATAATCTGCTTTTCCAGCTCTTTTATGCGTTTTGCTCTTTTTCTATTTTCTTTGCGTACTTTACCACTAGAAACCCAAGAAACAAAACCGCCTAAAATAAAAGCAGGAACAGAAACGCCAAGAACAGCCACATATACAGGCATATTTACCGTATAAGGAAAAGGCCATAACTCGAAATCAACAGAAGTACGGTTAGATATAGCAAAAACAATAATTACTATTGCCAAAGGAAAGCCAAATAGCCAAGTTGATAATTTTACCACAGTCTAATCCCTAGCTATTAACTTTTTCTCGCAGTTTTTTTCCTGCTTTGAATACAGAAACAACCTTTGCCTCAACATGAACTGTTTTACCAGTACGAGGATTTCTTCCCTGCCTCGCATCACGTTTCTTAACAGAAAATGCACCAAACCCACGCAACTCGACACGAGCCCCTCTGGTTAAAGCATCTGTTATCTCATTAAAAACAGTATTTACAATACATTCAATATCACGCTGATATAAATGCGGATTAAGTTCTGCAAGACGTATTATTAGTTCTGACCTGATCACGGCTATACCTTTGCTGTAGAATTGCCAACTTGTAAAATGTTGCCAGACAAGACGCATATCGTCAAGTCATTAAAAAGTGAGAGATTTTTACTTAAAAAACAATAAAAACCATTGATATTACTTTAAATTAACCATAAAAACTCAGCTTTTTTTCACTAATGGGTCTGTTGCTCTAGCAACAAAAGCCCTAGCTCCAACAGGAGGATTCCCCCTTCCTGCCACAGGAACTTTCATTGCAGCAGAAGCTTTAACCGCTCCAATCGCAGGTTTATTGCCCCCAAAAGCAGACTTTTCAAGAGGTTTAATCGCAGAAGTCGCCCGTCCATTGCTAAGAGAGTACATTCCACGTTGACCAGAAATTGGTTTAAATTTATCCGAAACACCAAGGACTGTTTCTGCTCCTCCAAGGTATAAAAAACTATCTTTAACCATTACACTTGAAACTTTAGAAAGAACGCTTGTTTTTGTCGCCTGATCAAAATAAATAAGCACATTACGGCAAAAAACAACATCAAAAGAACCTAATCCTTTGAAATCATTAAGCAAATTAAATTCTTTGTAAGAAACCATTGATTTGAGACTAGGGTCAATAATCCACGTATCCCCTTCTTTTTTGAAATACTTAATTAACAATTGCACAGGCAATCCTCTTTGTACTTCAAACTGAGTATATTTTCCGTCCTTTGCTTTTGATAAAATTTCTGTTGATAAATCTGTTGCAACAATATCTATTTTCCAACCTGCAAATTTTGCAGCCTCTTCTTTTAATATCATTGCAATAGAATAAGGTTCTTGACCACTTGAACATGCAGCACACCATATTCTAAATGATTTTTTATCTGCTCTATTTTCAAGCATATGAGGCAAAATAATCTGACGAAACTGATCAAAAGGTCTTGTGTCACGGAAGAAGAAAGATTCATTTGTTGTCATTGCTTCTATAACATCTTTTTGCAATGACTTGTCTTTACCACGAACAGCACCAACTAGCTCTTCAATATTTTTAAGATTGTTTTTACGTGCAACAGGCAAAAGACGGCTTTCCATCAGATACGCCTTGTCACGAGAAAGCACTAACCCAGATTTCTCCTTAAGAATAGCAGCAATAAAATCAAAATCTTCTGGTTTCATATTACTTTTGTCCAGTTACAATTTTATCTACATATGGGGCTATTTTTTTAATTGGCAAAATAGCACTGCACACACCTGCTCTAGCAACAGAACCAGGCATTCCCCAAACTACGCTAGTTGCTTCGTCCTGTGCGATTACAAAACCTCCTGCATGGGCTATACAACCAGCACCATTCGTGCCATCATTACCCATTCCAGTAAGAACAATAGCAAGAACTTTCTTTCCATAAACCTTGGCAATACTTTCGAACATAGGGTCAACAGACGGACGGCAAAAATTCAAAGGAGGAGTTTGCAGCAACCGCAAAACAATATCTGTTCCTTCAACCTTTATAACCATGTGGAAGTCGCCTGGAGCAACATATATTACACCCTTTTTTACAATTTCACCATCAACAGCTTCTTTTGCATCTCTTCCTGTTATCCTAGCTATGTGTCCAGCAAGAATCTTTGTAAAAGTTGCAGGCATATGCTGAGTAATAAAAATAGGCTGCTTTACATTGCTTTTTGAAAGAGAGCCAAGGAACTCGAACAAAGCCTGAGGTCCTCCTGTAGAACTTCCTATTGCAATTGCATCTGGAATCAATGAATTTCCTGCCTTTTCTCGTAAGACTATTCTTTCTTCAACCAACACCTTACGATTCGCAATTGTTTTTGAAGGTGTTTTTGAAGGTGTTTTTAGAGATGTTTTTGAAGGTGTTTTTGGAGGTGTTTTTGAAGTAACCTTAGGAGTTATTTTTGCTAAAGCTGAAGCAGGACTTCTACGACCTGACATATGACGATGAGCTTTACCAAGAGCTTTTATCTTATCTAGCAGTTCTTGCTTGAACCTGTCTCCACCTGAAATTTCACGTGAAGATGACGGTTTATTAATATAATCAGCAGCTCCATTTGCAAGAGC
>DAOWDM010000174.1 GCA_030639035.1 Alphaproteobacteria bacterium | reverse complement strand
CCGCAAAGCTTTTTGTTTACATAACGACAAAGGTCGTCAACTTCAGCACCTTGTTTTTGCCAAGCATATTCCATTCCAAGAGGAATTGCACCACCTCCGTCAGAACGGATATTGTCGCCTACCATGACTACTTTTGAAGCATCTTTTACTTCAAACTTATCTAAAATCTTCTGCATAATGCTAGGGTTTGGCTTCATACCATCAAGAACAGCAACTTTATCGCCCAGTTCTTCAATGTATCGCTTGGTTTGACCATCAATAAGAATAGGCCTAACGTATCTGCCACTTTCAGTTGGAGTGTCAGACTGACCATAAACTCCATCAATGTTGTCCACAGGAATGCCCATTCTGGCAAGACGCATGACAGCAAGACTAGCAGGAGCATCTGTGTAAAAAACTATTTTAGTTCCAGCAGCTTTTGCTTTGCGTAAAAGAGGAAGAACTCCAGCATAAGCCTTGTCACTGTTTCTTTCTTTATCGCATTCGTGAGCAATACGAGCATGACCTTTTTCAAACTCAATTGACTCTTCCAGTGTTTTAGGAAGCAGTATTTTTGTTTCTCTGATTAAGGCTGTAATGTCATAAAAACGGTTATTAAAAGTAACGTTTTCAGCAATGTCATCATATATGGCTTCTTCTGGAATCCCATGTAATACGGCAAGTTTTTTTATAGCTTTATCTGTTGTATTTGCCCATTTCAGGAAATAATCCGATACTGTGTTATCAACATCGCAAATCATTAAACCGATTTCTTTTTTCTTAGCCATTTTTCACATACCGCTGTAATTTATTTTTGTCCATTCTATCTAAACACCAAATCAAAGTCAACCGCATATTAAGCAAAAATGTTTATTTTCGTTCTTTATTTATAATTTCAACTATATCTTTAAATATTTGTTGTTGCTCTATTTTTTCGATTGATATTGCATCTTTCAGTCTCCAGTTTGGGTAAAGAACATCTTTTTTTGAAGCCCTAAAATTAACGTTTTTACTCATTGAAGTGTGTTTTTGCATAGTTCCTGGGATATTAACTGATTTATCCATTTCAAACATATCGCAAAGAGGCATTAACATTCCAAAAGACGGTGCTTTTGCAAGATACGTTGCTACAGCTTGAATCAGTTTTTCTGGCATTTCTTCTGTATCATGAGCAGGGTCTGCAACAGGCTTTCCGCCTACAGCTTCCCATGCTCCTGTACGCTCAAGAACGCTGTTAAGCTCTGTTCTGTCAAGAATTCCGCTTTCGTATGCAATTTCTCTAAGACCTTGCTTGTCAAATAAACCGATTAGCTCTCCTTCGTGAGCATAGGAATTTTTCCATAAGCGTGAAAGAGAAGAACAGTCATGAGTTGAAGACATAACAACAGCATCTTTTTCATATTCTTCAGAGTTGCAGAACACTCTGTTTTTTCTTAAATCATGCATTACTCTGCAACGCATAAAACCGAAATCTTTAGCTTCTTCACGAAAGTTTTTTGGGTCAAAGCCTACGTCTTCACCAACAATAATACATTTATTGCGATGGCTTTCTAGTGCGACTATAGCCATTAAATCTTCCGCAGGATAGCCGACAAAAGCCCCTTGATTTGGAGTTTGGTCATCAGGGAAAATGTACAGACGGCGGAGTTGAAATACATGGTCAAGACGCAGGCAACCTGCATATTTCATGCTATTTCTAAGCATTTTTATAAACGGCAGATAAGCACGTTTTTTCAATGTAACAGGATTAAGAGCAGCGAGTTTCCAATTCTGCCCATGAATATGAGCAAACGGAGGCACTCCAACAAGCATTTTCTTTATGAATAATTCAGGGTCAGACCAGACTTCTGCACTTGTCGATGATACTCCGACTGCAAGATCCATATAAAGACCTATAGACATATCTTTGCAGTGTTCAGATGCTTCTTTTAGCTGGCGTTCAGTTTCCCATTGCAAATATTTATAAAAGTCGATTCTATCTGCATGTTCGGCTGCAAATGTTTTTACTTTTTTGCTGTTGAAATCTTGATATTCGGCAACCCACTCTTTCCAATTATAAGGCGAGGGCTTTTCTTTTGAAAAATGCTCCGAAAGAGTTTGAAAAACAGCAAAATCATCTAGTTCACTTCCGCCGTCTATGCAGAACTGGTGAAAAGCTTTGCCTCTATTACTTATCTCAATAAGCTCAGGAGTTTGCTTAAATTCAGTTTCAAGAAAAGACTCGTACAATTTTTTAAGTATTGCTGTTTTTATTTCGGTTACAGTTGTGTAGTCGATGTAAGGTGCATTTCTTATTTTTGTTAATTTTTCCTGAAAGTCAGCAGAGTTATAAAGCTTTTTTGCTTTTTTACTATTTTTAAAGTCAGGAACATTTGTTACATCAATGTAAATATGATTGTAAAACGTACGAGATGAAGGAGCATAAGGGCTTGCTTCTTCGGGAACATTTGGAAACATGGCATGAACTGGTCCTAGTCCAAGCATTCCAGCCTTGTTTTTTGCCAGCATTTTTCCAAAATTTCCAAGGTCGGTAAAATCACCGATTCCCTGATTGTTTTCAGATTTAAGAGAAAAAAGCTGTACAGGAACTCCCCAGCATCTTTCATTTTCTTCAAGATGAAAATAGCATTTTTCAGGAGTATAAATAAGTTTGGTTTTAGCTTCTTTGCCTTCAGATGTAATTACGCAAAAATCGTGATATCCAAGCTCAGGGCTTACAGGTAATTCAAAACATCGTTTTTCATAAACAACGCCGTTAATTTCTCGTGTTTCAAGTAACTCTGTTTCATTTATATACACTTCACCAGAATATTCTGATTCGTTTTCTTCCTGTAAAGTCCACTTAAAGCTGTCTTGCCCTTTTGGAAAATGAATATTTATAGAGCTTGTCCTGTCTTTGCGAAGAATACAGACAGGTGAAATCATTTCAAGAAAAGGAGCATCTAGCAGTTCTTTTAAAGTTTTTTCTGCTTTTTTCTCTGTCTCGACTGAATATCCAAGAGCATTGAGAATGTTTTTTCTCATTTCCTGTGTTGCATCTTCATGAATATCAGTAATTTTTGCTAATTGGTTTAAAGCAGATGTTGTCATATTTTTCCTCATGGATTAACGCAGTTGTAATAGACATGCGTAGGAAGCAGAAATCGGCATGACCAAGAAGTCTGTTTGTGAAATTTGGGGATTCTTCCTGTTTTTGCACATTCATTGTGTGCCAGCTTTAATATTTCAGTCGGAGTCGTTGTAAGTTGGTTATAGCAAATAGCTACAACATCTTTAGTTGATTCTCCAACATTTACCGTAGAACCTGCTTCTCTTCTGGTGTCTACAAAAGGAGGAAGTGTACAACTGCACGTAAAAGTAACCATTATCAGACAAAGAAAACAAAATTTTTGCAAAACAGAACCTTTTTTACAATATTAGAGATTTTTAATACTGACAGATACTAACTAATAAATAAATGTAAGATTTTTTATGTCATAGTTTGCAGGCTATGTTAATCTCTTGGTAAGAATTTAAATAAGGGAAAGTAAAATATGTCTGATGATATGTTTCGGTTGGTTACACGCAGCGATTTCGATGGTCTTGTCAGTGCGGTTCTACTTAAAGAGCTGGATCTTATTGATAGAATTTGGTTCGTACACCCCAAAGACGTACAAGACGGAAAAATCGATGTATCTTCAGGAGATATAACTACTAATTTACCTTATGTTAAAGATGCACATTACACTTTTGACCATCATAAAAGCGAAATAGAACGTGTTGGTGCTGGAATGGGAAATCATATAATTGACCCAGATGCTCCTTCTGCTGCTCGTGTAGTTTATAACAGTTTTGGCGGTGCTGAACGCTTTGCAAATATTCCAGAAGAAATGATGACAGCGGTAGATAAAGCTGATTCTGCAAAATATAATGCAGAAGAAATTTTAAATCCTACAGGCTGGACACTTCTCAATTTTATTATGGACGCTAGAACAGGGCTTGGACGTTTTCACGGTTTTCGTATTTCTAATTATCAGTTGATGATGGAGTTAATCGACAGTTGTCTTACTCATACTGTAGAGGAAATACTCGAGCTTCCAGACGTTAAAGAGCGTGTAGATATTTATTTCGATCATAATGAAAAATTCAAAGAACAGCTAAAAAAATGCACAACAGTCTATGATAATCTTGGAGTTATTGATTTAAGAAACGAAGACACAATCTATACTGGCAATCGCTTTGTTGTTTATGCTATGTATCCAGAAATCAATATATCTATGCATGTTATGTGGGGTAAAAACAAACAAAACATCGTATTTGCAACAGGTCGCTCTGTTTTAAATCGAACATCTAATACAGATGTAGGAAGTTTAATGCTCAAATACAACGGCGGAGGACACAAAGCCGCTGGAACTTGTCAAATTGAAATAGACAATGCCGAAGAAGTCAAAAAAGAACTAATAGAAATTATCACAGCTGACGGTTAGTTTTACGTTATGAATATTCACGAATATCAAGCTAAGAAACTACTTAGTAAATATGGCGTTGCGATTCCTGATGGTAAAATTGCTTATACTGCTGCCGAAGCAGAAACTGTTGCCAAAGAGATTGGCGGTTCTATGTGGGTTGTGAAATCTCAAATTCATGCAGAAGAAAGAGAAAAAGGCTTTTTTAAAGAAGAAAAGGCAGGAAAAGGCGGAGGAATCCGCATTGTTAAATCTGTTGAAGAAGTCAG
The DNA here is from genome assembly GCA_030639035.1 of Alphaproteobacteria bacterium. Lineage (GTDB taxonomy): Bacteria > Pseudomonadota > Alphaproteobacteria > DAOWDM01 > DAOWDM01 > DAOWDM01. The sequence continues at coordinate 9,197 of DAOWDM010000174.1, read as the reverse complement.
AAAAAATGCCGAAAAAATGATAGGTGCTACTCTTGTTACTGCTTGGACAAAAGAATCTGGAATGGAAGTCAAGCGTGTTTATATAGAGAACTACTGTGATGTTAAGCGAGAACTTTATCTTAACATGTTTGTTGACAGCTCTACTTCCAGAGTAACCATTCTTGCATCAGCTGAAACTTCGATTAAAACCATCAAAGAAGCAATTGATTCATCTGTCGGGTGTTTACCAGAAAATGCTGAAAAAATAGCATTAGCTCTTGGACTTAAAGGTAAACAAATTTCATCTGCTGTAACTTTTATTACTGCAATGTATAAAGCTTTTATTGATTTAGATGCCTCTGCTATTAGAATAAATCCGCTAGTTGTTTTGCAAAACGATGAAATAGTAGCACTTGATGTAAAAATGAGCTTTGATAGCAACGCTTTATACCGTCATAAAAACATTCAAAAATTGCGAGACAGAGACGAAGAGAATCCTCTTGAAATAGAAGCTGACAGATATTCTTTAAGCTACATTTCTCTTGATGGAAATATTGGTTGCATAGTCAACGGTGCAGGGCTTGCTATGGCAACAATGGACATAGTTAAGCTTTATGGAGGAGAACCAGCAAATTTTCTTGATGTAGGTAGGGGAGCAACTAAAGATAGAGTAACGGTTGCTTTTAAGTTGGTGTTATCTGATCCCAAAGTAGAAGGGATTTTGGTTAATATATTCGGCGGTATTATGCGGTGCGACCTCATTGCAGATGGGATTGTTTCTGCTGCTCACGAGATAAGTTTAAACATTCCTCTCGTTGTCAGACTTGATGGAGTAAATGTCGAGCTTGGTAAAAAAATTCTTGCAGAATCAGGACTCCATATTATTACAGCTGAAAACATGTCTGATGCTGCGGAAAAAATTGTCAAAGCTGTTAAGGAAGCTGTGTGATGTCTATTCTTGTTAATAAGGATACAAAGGTAATCTGTCAGGGTTTAACAGAAGCTCAAGGAACATTCCATACAGAACAAGCTATAGCATATGGTACAAAGATGGTTGGGGGAGTTTCTTCTGGCAGAGGAGGCACTAAACATCTTGAACTTCCAGTTTTTAATACTGTCGCCGAAGCTGTAGAAAAAACCAAAGCAAATGCTTCTGTTATTTATACGCCTGCTATTTTTGCCGTTGATGCTATTTTTGAAGCGATTGATGCAGAAATAGAACTAATCATCTGTATTACAGAAGAAATACCCATTCTTGATATGGTTAGAGTTAAAAAGGCTCTAGAAAACTCTAAATCAAGACTTATAGGTCCAAACTGTTACGGTATTATTTCCACTGAAGAATGTAAAATAGGTATTATGCCTAGTCATATTTACAGCAAAGGCAATGTTGGAATCGTTTCTCGTTCTGGCACTCTTGCTTATGAAGTCGCAGCACAAACAACAGATGTTAATCTTGGACAATCCACCTGTATCGGGATAGGAGGAGACCCTGTAAACGGCACAAGCTTTACAGATACACTGGAACTTTTTCTCGGTGATGATGAAACATACGGCATTATCATGATTGGTGAAATTGGAGGTTCAGCAGAAGAAGAAGCCGCAGAGTTCTTTAAACAAAGCAAAATCAAAAAACCTACCGTCTGTTATATCGCAGGAGCTACTGCTCCCAAAGGACGACAAATGGGACATACGGGGGCTATTATTTCAGGAGAAAAAGGAACTGCCGAGGCAAAAATTGATGCAATGAAAAGTGCGGGAATTACCGTTTGTGCCTCCCCTGCAATGCTAGGCAGTGCAATGCTTAATCTGCTCAAAGGTCATTAGAGTTTCTATTCTTTTGTCATCGAATCAATTGACATCTGCAAGAAATCTAGCGTTTTTCCTCTAAAAGCATGTTTATTGCTGTATTTGCGGCGATAAGTCCTACTATTCCTGTGATAGTTGGCAAACTGCCCATAGTCCGCCGTTTTCTTCCTTTGTCATAGAAATTTTCCTCGCTTTCGCTTTCAGGCATAACAGCCCCTTCACGAATAGTATGCGTTGGTTCTGTTGAGTAAACGCAGGTAAAATCAAGGCTTGCCCCTCTTCTGCGAAGTCTTTTTCTGACCATTTTTGCCAAAGGACAGTTTTGTGTTTTTTTCATAGCTCCAACTTTGATTTGAGAAGGGTCTGTTCTCAAAGCTGCTCCAAGGCATGATATTACTGGAATATTCCGCTCCTCTAAAGCTATGAGAAGCTCCACCTTTGGACCAAGGGAATCAATTGCATCTATGACAATATCTGGCTTGCCTTCTAAGACTTTATCCATTGTATCTGGATTAACAAAACAGTCCAAAGCCTCAACTTTACAGGCTGGATTTATATCTTTTGAACGCTGTTCTGCCACGTCTTTTTTAGGCTTGCCTATAGTTGATTCCATAGCATAAAGATGGCGGTTGATGTTTGTTTTGCTTATCTCGTCAAAATCTATCAAACGCAGCCGTCCAATTCCTGAACGTACAAGGGCTTCAGTTGCGTAACTGCCGACAGCTCCAAGACCTATGACCGCAACATGAGAGTTTATCAGCCTTTCAAGCCCCTCATCACCTATCATCAACTGAATTCTGGAAAATCGTTCATCATACATTTAAAAATCTTTCACTGTTTTCCCATATTGCAAGGGCAAGCTCTTCTTCAGTCTCACCACGTAATTCAGCCACACCTTGTAATATTAAAAGCAAATTAGCTGGCTCGTTTCGTTTAGAATGAAGCATGCTAGGTGAATCCGTTTCAATAAACAGCCTGTCCAGCGGTGCTTTCTTTAAAGATTCCTGCATTTTCTTATTATTTTTATTAAGTGCATAGCCTGAAAATGAAAAATACGCACCCATATCAAGCAAGGGCTTTATCATCTCTGCTGAACCGCTATAAGAATGAAGTAGCATTGGCAAAGGAGATTCATTTCTCAATATATCCATAAGCCAGCCCCAAGCCTGCACACAATGAATCATAACGGGACGTTTCAAACGCTTTGCAAGGTCAAGCTGTTTACGGAAAACATCTTTTTGTGCAGTCTCGTTTTTGTCTTTAATGCACTTGTCCAGTCCGATTTCACCAATGCAGGCGTTTTTATTCTCAATCAGTAATTCTTCCAGCTTTTCAAGCCAGTTTTCAGAAAGTTTTTTTACATACCAAGGGTGGATTCCATAACATGGAACAATAAAAGGATACTGCTCGGCTAATTTTTGAACTTTTAACCAGTCTTTTTCCCTTGTCCCATTACAGACAAAACGCTTCACACCGTTTTTTAAAGCACGTTCTATAACAACATCAACATCATCTGAAAAAGCTTTGTCCTGAAGATGCAGATGAATGTCTATAAGTTTTGTCATGGCTAACCCTTTTTAAGTCAATCTAATTTAGTCGTTATACGTCATCTGAGCCATCTTTTTTGCGACGATGTAATGTCATTCCTATTTCATCAAGAGTTATCTGTTCTTTTCGGTTTCGCTCTTCTTCCTCACGTTTGTCTCGATTTTGCTGAACAATTTCGTAAGTTTTAAGCTTTTGAAATTCCTCTGCAATAATATCCTGCATGTCTTTTATACGTTTCTGTATTTCTTCAAGAACCTTTTCTGCTTCTTCTCGATTGCTTATATGTTTTTTAGCATAAGCACCATATGTAAGAGCTGCTATAGGTGATTCAGAAGCAATTTTTTGTTCTTTTTTTAATTCTTCTTCCAGTCTTTTTAATTCTGTTAGAATCGCTTCTTCATATCTCATCATTTCGCCAAGAGCTCGGCGTTTTTCATCGACTTCCCATTTTTGAAGCTTAATAATAGCGTGAAGATTTTTAGCCATTTGTCAGAACCTATTGTTAAGGAGGAGTTCCCTGCTGTTTGGTTTCTGGAAAAACAATCTCTTTAAGCATTTTATATCCCTCTTCAAGAGTGCTTTTTTCAGCTTTCTCTTGAGCAATAAAATTCTCAATAGCTGGATAATATAGTATTGCTTCATCAACTTCTGGATTCGCCCCTTTTCTATAAGCTCCAAGCCGTATAAGTTCCGCCATATCTTCATATGTAGAAATAAGCCGACGAGCCTTATTTATAATTTTATTTTCTTCATCTGTATTGCAGGTAGGCATAGTTCTGGAAAGACTGCGTAAAATATTTATTGAGGGGAAGCGTCCTCTTTCTGCTATAGCTCTATCCAGCACAATATGTCCGTCAAGAATACCACGGACAGCATCGGAAATAGGTTCGTTATGGTCATCACCTTCAACCAAAACAGTGAAAAGGCCAGTTATAGAGCCTTTTCCAGTTCCAGGACCTGCACGCTCCAAAAGCTTGGGGAGTTCGGCAAATACTGTAGGAGTATATCCTTTATTTGCAGGAGGTTCTCCTGCGGATAAGCTTATTTCACGTTGAGCCATTGCAAAACGAGTAATACTATCCATCATGCAAAGCACATTACTGCCCAAATCTCGAAAATACTCTGCTACTGCCATAGTTGTATATGCAGATTGTTTCCGCATCATCGGGCTTTCATCAGATGTTGCTAAAATAATTACACTTCTTGACATGCCCTTTTCGCCAAGGTCATCTTCGATAAATTCCTTTGCTTCTCGTCCACGCTCTCCTACTAGCCCGACAACAGACACATCAAGCGTTGTATGCCTTGCCATCATTGAAATGATAGAGGATTTTCCAACTCCTGAGCCAGAAAAAATACCTAAACGCTGCCCTTTACATACAGTAACAAAAGTATTTATAGCTCTGATACCAAGGTCAACTTTTCCTGCGACACGATTTCTAGTGCTGGCAGGTGGAGGTTGATTGTGAATGCGATAAGCATGTTTGCCTTTTATAAGAGGGCCTTTGCCGTCAACTGGTTCTCCCATAGGGTCTATTATTCGCCCCAACCACGAAATATCAGGATATATTGCAGGCTTTGCATTAGATATTTCTGCTTTGCAGCCAGGACCTACTCCCTCAAGCCTTTTATAAGGCATAAGAAGTGTTTTCCCTTCATGAAAAGCTACAACTTCACAAGGGATTCTCTGTTTATCACGAGTGTGAATATAACAGCGGTCTCCTACTGACATTGTGGCATATACGCCATCAATTTCCACAAGCAAGCCACGAACTGCCGAAACACGACCATATGTTTCATATTCTGCAAGACGTTCTATTTCATTAATAATATTTTCAGTAAAAATCGTCAAAGCAGATTCCCTATTTTCTTTAATTTTACCTGATACACTTAATAAGTGTTAAAAACTTATTAATTTTTCTTGAAAGTAACATACTTACAACATATTGTTAATACATCTTAATAAAATACAAAATGTAGGTGATGTAAATGCGAGTTTTATTAATCGAAGATGACCTTACAATGTCTCAGAGTATCGAAATGATGCTTCGTAAGGAAAGCATGGTTGTTGATACAGCTGATATGGGAGAAGACGGTCTTGAAATAGGGAAAATCTATGAATATGACATTATTCTTCTTGATTTGATGTTGCCTGACATGAATGGTTACGATGTATTAAAAAAACTGCGTGCTGCTAGAGTATCAACTCCTATTCTTATTCTTTCAGGGCTTGATTCTCCTGATAAAAAGGTCAAAGGTCTGGGATACGGAGCAGATGATTATTTAACCAAACCATTCAACAAAGATGAGCTTCTTGCTAGAATCCATGCTATCGTAAGGCGAGCAAAAGGTCATGCTGAATCAGTAATCAAAACTGGACCTGTAGAGGTAAACCTTAATTCTCGTACAGTTTCCGTTAGTGGCAAGCCTCTTCATCTTACAGAAAAAGAATACGGTATTCTTGAGTTGCTTTCCTTGCGTAAAGGAACAACTCAGAATAAAGATCAGTTTCTTAATCATCTATACGGCGGAATTGATGAACCAGAACTGAAAATCATTGATGTTTTCATTTGTAAACTGCGTAAAAAACTTGCAAAAGCAACTAATGGTGAAAACTATATAGAAACCATATGGGGACGAGGTTACGTTCTTCGTGATGTAAAGCAAAAAGAAGTTGCTGAATAAGTAAAGACTTCTATTTTTGCTTGCTTCTTGGGTTGTGATGAAACTCATAGCCGAAATTAAAAAAAAGAGTTATAGTTTTTATTTAGATTCGCTTACGTATTGTAGAAACATAATATTGGATAAGGAAAAAGCTCATGAAATATTTTAATATCAAATTGCTTGTAGCATTGCTACTAAGTGTTGCTGTTGTAGCAAGCCCCGCAACTGCAAGAGAAATGTTTGGTGAAAGCCCAACAGAAGAACAGCTTATCAACGCTTTAAAGCCAGCGAAAAAGAAAATGAAATTCCGCTCTATTCGCCCTACTATTGGTGGAAAATCCGCTAGGCACGAAGAAGCAAAACCTGAAAAACGTAGCGTTAGCTTAACCATTAATTTTGAATTTAATTCAGCTACACTTACAGAAAAATCAAAAAAATCGTTGGAAACACTTGGTTCTGCTTTTAATTCTAAAGAACTTTCAGCTTTCTCATTTCAAGTAATAGGTCATACAGACAGCAAAGGTTCTGCTGATTACAACCTTGAGCTTTCAAAAAGAAGAGCCGATTCTGTGAAAAAATATCTGGTAGAATTATGCGATATTTCTCAGAAACGTCTTGAATCTACAGGAATGGGTGAAAAAGAACCTACCGATAAAAACAACACTGCATCTGCTAAAAACCGTCGTGTTGAAATTGTTAATGTCGGGAAATAACCCAAGACTTAAAGCATGAAACATCGCAACCAATCTGGTTTTACACTTCTGGAAATGGCTATTGTATTAGCCATTTTCGGATTGGTTGCAAGTGGCGGAATGCTTGCTGCAACGGCTTTTATGGAAAAAGCTGCTGTTGCAAAAACAAAAAAAAATCTTAATAAAATAGAAGACGCAATTACTGTATTTGTGCTTCAGCATGGTTATTTGCCTTGCCCATATAATAAATATGACATTACATCTGGTGCTTGTGTAACCACTTCTGACCCAGCCTCTCCTGCTAATTTTGGAATAGCTCCATATCTTGACCTTGGCTTGCAAAGAAACGAGATAATGGACGGCTGGAATCGTTACATAACTTATGTAGCAGATACTGCTTTTACTCCTGACACTGGAACTCCTATGGCGTGCGGAAGTGTTGCATATACTGCCATTAACAGCCTTCCTTCTATTGCCGTTATGGATACTAATGGGAATGCTCCATCTGATTTAGGTGCGTATGTTCTTATTTCACATGGTAAAAATGGTTTCGGAGCATATATGTCCGAAACAGTTAATTATGGCGGAAGACCTCCTGCTGGAGCTGGAACAGAAGAACTACAAAACTCTGTATCAGGTTCTAATCCAGATGATTTTTATTACGAGCCTATAAACAACATAGGCTTTGATGATATTATACGCTCACGGTCGCCAGCACGAACTCTTTACGATGGTGGCTGTCCAAGTGCTTAAAAATAAAAACCGCTCTTTAAGTGACGAATCTGGTTTTACGATGACAGCATTATTATTTCTGATGTTAATATCTGTAATATTAGCAACAGGTGTGATTGTTTCATACAAAACCGATAGTAAATTAGAGGCTGTTAAAAAAAGTGGTTTAAGCATGAAAAACATAAAAGATGCTTTAATAGTTTATCAGGCTTCTCATAGCTTTTTAATGCCGTGTCCAGCTGCCCCCTCCACAGGAAATGGACTTTCCAGAACGGATTGTATAACTGTAGCAGGTGATGAATTTGGAGTAGTTCCTTGGCGTACAATAGGGCTTAAAAAAAACGATGTAATTGACGGTTTTGGACGTTATATAACTTATGCTGTAACTCCAGAGCTTACTGACGGTTCATCTACCGAAGGCAAATTGCAAGTACTGGACGGTGTTTTAGGAACTGCTGATTTATGCAATACTGGCAACAATGAAAAATGTGCATTTGTTTTAGTTAGCCATGGCAGAAACGGTCTTGGAGCTTTTATCCCATTTGGTATTGGCGTTCCAACAAAGCATCTTGAAATTGAGAATACTGACAGTGATTATATTTTCAGAAGAGCTCCGCTTAACGAAAATGAAAGCAGCAATGATTATTTTGATGATAAACTGGTTTGGGATAGATTAAAATCACCTTAGAGGTTGTTATGAAAGCAGAACGTGGTTTTTCACTGATTGAGCTTGCTATGGTTTTTATTGTTGTAGGCATGCTCGCTGGCGGAGGATTATTATCGGTCAATAGCTTGCGTAAAAGCAATGCAAGAAAACAAACCGTAATTAACTTAAATAAAATAAATGACGCTTTAACGTTATTTGTTTTACATAATAAACGCCTTCCTTGCCCTTCTGCCGATACTAATGGAATCGAGAGAACGCCTGTTTGTTCAGGAAGCGATGCTTTCGGGTTTGTTCCGTGGAAAACTCTTGGAATAGCAAGGGCTAAAGCTCTTGACGGCTGGAGCAGATTCATAAGTTATGCATCAGACAGCACTCTTTCTGATAATATTTCTCCGCTGATTTTAGAATGTACTAATGATAATCTTCAAACAAATGCTATTGCAAATATTGATGTTAAAGACGGCAATGATTCATCTCCTGCCGACCAGAAGTCAAAGGCAGCATATGTGCTTATAAGTCATGGTGAAAACGGTCTTGGAGCGGTGAAATCATCAGGAATTGCATACGCTGAAACTCCAACACTGGCAAATCAACCGCAAGAATGGCAAAACACTTCTGCTGGTTCTTCTACAGTTTTTTATTATGAAGCAATAAATAATATTGGTTTTGACGATATTGTGCGATTTAGAAGCCCTGCAAAAATATTGCTTGATACTGGCTGTAAATTTGTTGCAGATGTTTATGAAGATACAGGCGGAGTTCCTCCTATTCCTGAATATGGACAGATTACTTTTACCGATTATATAAAAGATTTTATAGGAACTAAAAAATCAAACAAAAATCAAACAGAAAAATTCGATATTTTCAAAGAAGGAAAACTTAAAATTCAAACAATGGTTTTAGGTGGAAATAAAGGAATATACCGCACCTGTGCATGGTGGCCAGATTCTATTGAACTATCGGAAAAATCTATAAGAGCATACTTTAAATTTTCTATTACAGAAGACATCAGCATAAGCGGAGAAAAAGGTCATGGCTTTACGTTTGCTTTTCTTGCAGGGGAGCGAACTATAAACAATTTAACATGTGGAGGAATAGAAGAGGCT
>DAOWDM010000052.1 GCA_030639035.1 Alphaproteobacteria bacterium | reverse complement strand
CAAAAACTATTGATAATGATACGCCTATTACAGAACACAGTGTTGGTTTTTCGACTGCTCGTGATGTTTGTGTTGAAGCTTTAGATAGATTGCAGGCAACTGCTGCCTCACATCACCGTGTTATGGTTTTAGAGGTTATGGGGCGTGATGCTGGGCATATTGCTTTACATGCGGCAATAGCAGGTGGTGCTGCTGTCTGTTTGATTCCAGAAGTTCCATATTCATATGAGGGTGTTATTGATAAGCTTAATCAACTACATGAACAGGGCTGTCCTCACGCTCTTATAGTGGTTGCTGAAGGTGTGAAAACAAGATGTGGTCAGAATGTTAAAAATGCTCATGGCGGTAGTGAGGTGCGTTACGGAGGTATTGGACATTATCTTAGCACAAAAATCATTGAAGACACCAATTATGAGGCACGTGTAACTGTTCTTGGGCATGTTCAGAGAGGAGGTGTTCCTTCTGCACATGATAGGCTTGCAGCAGGTGCTTTTGGTGTTAATGCTGTTGATGTTCTTGCAGAAGGTAGAAACGATAGAATGGTAGTGTGGCGTGCAGGAAAAGTAGAAGATGTTTCCTTAGATGATGTTGTTGATATTGGCACTGCATTGGTATCTCCCGATTCTGCAGTATTAAAAGCAGCTCGAGGTCTTGGAATATATGTAGGTGAATAATTTAAAATTTATTGTTTTTGTGTCTTAAGCTTAGGTTGTTATTCTTTTTTGTTATTAATTGTAAATAAAAAGTAACAAGTTGCTGGAAAAAAGTCTCAGACAGGAATAATATAGAAGTATGGAGACTATAAACACTGGAGGGGCTTATGACTACAGAAAAAGAGACTGAAAATTTAGAAGTTAAGCATGAAGAACTTGAAGTTGCTATAGAGGATGAAGGCACACGCCCTCTTCCTGATTCTGGAGTTCTATCCAGCCTGAAGCGACAGAAATTAAAAATTAAAGAAGAAATCGAGGAACAGAAAAAGAAATAACGTTTCTGTAATCCTGATAAAAAAAAGGCTCTGTTTTTTAAAAACGGAGCCTTTTCTATTTGAAATTATTAAACTTTAGCTGACAGTTCGTTACTGTCTTTGGAGTCTTTTTGTCTTTCTGCTAGCTTTGCTTCTTTTTCAATCTTGCTTTTTGCTACAATAATAGCTTTTTCAAGATCATCTTCACTGCAAAGACCTAAAGTAACAGGGTTTCGTGGAGTAATGTTTTTTATATTCCGATGCGTACGATTGCTAATTGCATCTATAGTTGCTTTTGTTGTGCCAATAAGATTGCATATTTGCCTATTGTAAATTTCAGGGTGGTGTTTCAACAACCATAATATTGCATCAGGACGATCTTGGCGTTTTGATATAGGAGTATAGCGAGCTCCTTTTGATCTGGAACGTGGTTTTGGTGTGCTTGTTTCCAACAGACGTAAATCAGCATCTTGATTTAATTCGCAGCGTTTTATTTCTTCTGCTGTTAATTGACCAGAGCTAGTTGGATCTTGTCCAATAATTCCTGATGCAACTTCTTCATCAGCAATAGCTTGGACTTCAAGCGAATGTATGCCACAGAAATCAGCTATTTGCTCAAAACTAAGAGCTGTGTTTTCAACTAGCCATACTGCTGTTGCCTTTGGCATTAACGGCAATACCATGAGGTCTTCCTTTCAAATAATAATTGTACATATTAGGTTAAACTGCATTCTTTAAGCAGTCTAACAATAAAGCTTAAAGAATATTAGCTATAAAGAATACTTTAAAAGCATGTGCTAGGTCAAACGTTTGAAAAAATATGTCTGATTATTTTTCTAAATTTCACCTTCAGGTTTCTTCTTTGTTTTCAGCAACCTCAGCGTGTGGCTCGTTGTTTTCTTTTGTTGTTTCAGATTGTTCTATGTTTTCTTCTTCACCTGATGTCTCGGTCTGTGCTGTATTTTCATCTTCATTTTCAGCATCTTCTAACATCTCTACTTCAAAAAGTATCTGTGGTTCTTTTATTCCTTTAAGTTCTACTGAACCAAGGCATGTGAATTTTTGTGCTGAACCTGCTACAAGTTCTTTGACAACATTAGATACAAGTATTTGATTTTGAGCTGCTTCATTGCAGATTCTTGCTCCAAGTTGAACTGTTGTTCCAAACAGGTCATTTTCTTCTGTTATTGGTTCTCCTGAATTAAGACCTATACGAATGTATAGTGGCATATGAGGAGTTTCATAATTGTGCTTATCAATATCAGCCATTATCTTAATACTGGCACTAACAGCAGATGATGGAGAGTTAAAAGAAGCCATAATACCATCGCCAGTATGTTTTACTTCTTTGCCTTTGTACTGTTTAAGAGCGGATCTTACAATATGGTTGTGTGTGCGTACTATCTGTTGAGCAACAGAATCTCCTACATTTTGCGTATGAGCGGTAGAACCAACTATGTCAGTGAACATTATTGTAACAATTCCTTGAAGGGCTTCATTAATTGAATTGTCTTCATGCCACTCATCAAAAGCATCGCATATTTTTACAAAAGGGGCTATGTTATTAGAAAGTAGAAGCTCCATAGCTTCATTTCCTGTTCTGAGCATTTTTAGATAATGAGGCTCAAGAAAATACTCGTCAAGTCTATCACAAAACAATTTTGCAACAGTGTTTTTGATGCCGATAAGTTTTATTGTTTCACGAAGAATATCTATGCTGTCTTTGTCTGATATGTTTTCCTTCTGCTTAAGAGGTTCAATAGCTCCTGCTACGACAAGATTGATGCCGAATTGACGGTAAGATGTTGCTTGTGGATATTTAATTTTTATTGCAGACATTATTCCACTAAGGAACTTAGCCATTGTTATTATTGTTTCTTTAAGTTCTTGTCGAAATTTGAAAGGTTCTTCTTTCTCCTCTATATCTTCTACTTCACCTTTATCTGCATCAGTCTTAGCTTCAGTCTCAGCCTCAGCTTCAGACACTTTATCGACATCTTCTTTTTCTGCTTCTTCTTCTTTATCTTTTTCTTTTTCTTTGTTTTGCTCTTCTGCTTTTATATCTTTTTTGTTTTCTAGGTCTTCTTTTGATTCTTCATGTGTGTTTGTGCTTTTTTCATAGGTTTTGATTTGTTTTTTTTCTTTTCCAAGTATTCGCTCTAATAAATTAAGAGAACTTTTAGGCGTCTTTGTCTTATTTGCTGGCGATTTGTTTCTATTTTTTGAAGAGTTAAAATCTTCCCAATTAATGGTTTTGATAGATAAAGGTACAGCACTTAATATGAATATAAGAATGAAAACTCCGAATAGAATTATAGTGCTTTGTGATGCTGTTAGCGAATGTTCTGAGACAGAAATAGATACAAGAAGGGCAAAAACAGCAGCTAACCCAGCTAATGTCAGGCTGGCAATAATAATTAATGTTAGCTTTACACTTGAACGAATGGATTTTTCTTTTGATGAGATATGTTGTTCTTTTAAAGCTGTGCTATCAAAGAACCAATTGCTTGGACTAGGTTCTTTAACTGTGTTTTTAATGCGGATTTTTTTGCTTAGATAAACTACAGCTTCGCTAGTGGAGCTGTTTTCTGGATTGTATGTTTCTCGGATTACTTTTACAGCTTGATTGTTTATTTTTTCTGCTGCCTGTGCTTCTTGCACAGCTTCACGTGCTCGGTTGCTTGGATAAGTAGCAACAAGTTCCCATCTTTCTTTTTCCCAGTAATAAACCTCGTAGGTTATAATAGGAGGAGGCAAATTATCAAACCTCTATTTTAGATTATAAGCTACCTCTTAAAAACCATTCTTTTGCCACTTTATGTTTATTGTAAACAAAATTATTGGTTTTCAGAGGTAACTTAAAAAAATCAACTAGTCATGTTTAAGACCGAAAGTTGAGAACCGCTTATTAAATTTGGCAAGCTGACCACCGCTATCTACGAGTCGGTGAACACCTGTCCATGCTGGATGTGACTTAGGGTCAATATCTAAGCGCATAGTATCTCCAGCCTTCCCCCATGTAGAATGGGTGATAAACTTACTTCCATCTGTCATTAAGACTTCGATTTCATGATAATCAGGATGAATATCTTTTTTCATTTTAATTGCTCCACAAAACAAGAATATGTTTTTATACGAAAACAATGATGATTTCAATCGTTTGAAGCAATATTAAGCAATCTTTTTTGTTTTTTTATAAATTTATGCAAAAATCAGCTTGATTCTTAGGTTGTTGCCATACGTTATTGTATTTATATAGTTTAGCGGTGGCTTCAAATACGGTTGTTTCTGTTCTTAAAAAAGGACTCGTAAGATTTTATTGTTAGCGTTTTACAATAATTACATCGACTCTATCAAGATTTCCACTTTTGGCGTTGCTCCCCAAAGCTCTGACTTCTATTTTAGAACTGCGGTGGATACCATGTTCCATTAGGAAAGAGCGTACAGATAGTGCTCGTGAAAGCGATAGCCTTCGTGCTTTTCCTGTATTTCCATCAGTTGCACTAGCATAGGCAAGTAGACGAATATGTTTTTTCTTGTCATTTTTGACTTGTTCGAGCAGTTTTGTCAGCTTGTTTTTAGCTGTGTCTTTTAGGTTGTATTTATCTATATCAAACAGCAGAGATGTTTCTGTTCCAGATAATGCCGACTGTTGCAAAGTTGTTTCTATTGGTTTTTGTTCAACAACTGTGCTTTCAGAAACGAGATGTGTTTTTTCCTGTTTTGGTGTTTCTTGTGCTTCTGGAGCTTTGCTTTTAATTGTTTTAGGCTGTTTTTGTGCAATAACTTTGTTTTCGTTACTGCTCGTTATTGTTTTTGTAAGAGCAGCTTCTTGTGCCTCTTTCAAATCTGAAACAGCTGGTTCTGCAGTAATTGTATGCTTTAGAATATTAGCAGGTTTTTTTTCTTCTTTATGTACAATCTTTTTTTGCTTTGCATGTTTCTTTTTTGCAAGCTTTGGTTTTTTAGTTGGAGTGCGAACTTTCATTGGTAGTTTTTTTGGTGCTGGAGGAAAAAGAAGCTGCCCTTGCGATGGTGTCAATGTGAAAATCTTTGATGATTTACGCTCAATTAACTTGATTTTTTGAGTTTGCTGTTGCTGTTTTGGAGGAGACAGTATTATTTGACCGTTTTTATTAAAATTACCATCAGGGATAAGATGAACGGTTTGTTTAGCAGAGCTGTTCATTGACGGAAAAAGCAATCGTTGATGTTTTGGTTCTTCTTTTTTTGAAGCATCTAAGTCATCAAAAACGCTTGTATCAACAGATATGCTTTGGTTTTCTTTCGTTTTGCCAAAAGAATATCTTTGTGCAGAAGTAGTTGTAGTTATAGATACTACTGTCAATAATGAGATAAGAAAAACTGTGGTATCAAAAATTTTCAAGACAACTACCCTCTTATGACAAAAACAGATCTTTGTTTTTATTATATTTATTTTATCAACTTTTTAAGCCGTTCTAGCAACTTTATATTTGCACAAACAATATTACCAGAAGTTAATATATCAGAAGTTTCTTCACTTCCTTTAATATCGCATACAAAACCACCTGCTTCACGAATTATAATAATTCCTGCTGCTATGTCCCATGGTTTTAAATCCATTTCCCAGAAACCATCGAATCGTCCAGCAGCAACATAAGCTAAATCAAGGGACGCAGCTCCGTTTCTTCTGACTCCAGCTGTTTTATCAATAACAGCATCAAGCTGTTTTAGATAACGTTCTGGATTGCCATGACCGCAAAATGGCATACCTGTTCCGATAAGCGATTCATTAAGATTGTGTCGTGCAGAGACTCTTAGTCTTTTGTCTCCATGAGGGCTGATAAGAAATGTTCCTTTGCCTTTTTCTGCACAGAATGTTTCATCATTTGTCGGATTATGAATTACACCAGCTATAATCTGTCCTTTGTTTTCAAGGGCTATTGATATGCTGAAATGAGGGACTCCGTGAAGAAAGTTAGTTGTTCCGTCAAGAGGATCAACTATCCAGCGGTTTTCGGTATCTGCTCCTTTGGTTTCTCCAGATTCTTCCATAAGAAAACCAAAATCAGGACGGGCTTTTTCTAGCTCATAACGAATGGTTCGTTCTGCTTTTAAGTCTGCCGTAGAGACAAAATCAGCAGTTCCTTTAAGTGAAACCTGTAGGTGTTCGACTTCCCCGAAATCATGTAAAAGATTGCGTGATGCTTTTTTTGCAGCTTTTATCATGACGTTTAGATTTGGAGACATAAGCATAAGTTTATCCTTTATTTCTTTGCACGTTCTAGGTAAGTGCCTTCTACTGTATTAACGACAACTTTATCGCCTGCACCAACAAATGGCGGAACCATAATTCTATGACCGTTTTCTAAAATAGCAGGTTTATTAGAAGATGCGGCAGTTTGCCCTTTTACAACAGGTTCTGTTTCAGTAATTTCCATAACAACCGTTGTTGGAGGCGTTACTGATACAGGAGTCCCGTCAATATAATTTCCTGTAAGGTTCATTCCGTCTTGGATAAAGATTACAGAGCTTCCTATAGCATCTTTATCAACAACAAACTGTTCGTATGTGTCTGCTTCCATAAAAGTATAATTGTCTTCATCAGAATAAAGGAATTGAACATCACGTTCTTCTACCATTAGTTTTTCTATTGTTTCTGATGTACGCCAGCGTTCATTGCTTTTAATTCCTGTCGCTACATCTCGCATTTCTACTTGAATAAAAGCACTTCCTTTTCCAGGTTGAAGAAGATTTATCTTTAGTACAGACCATTGTTTTCCATTGTGCTCTATTACCCAGCCAGGGCGAATTAGATTAGCTTGCGTTTTCATAGTAAACCTTTTTATAAAGAATTATCGATGGAAACTAGCAAGTTTAAAAGTTTCAGGCAACAGATGAGGAAAAAAATGCAAAAAAAACACTGGAAACAGGAAGAATTTGACAGGAAACTGCCCATTCTTTTAAAACGGTCGGCAATTATTTCATCTATAAGGAAGTTTTTTACTGATGAAAATTTTTTAGAGGTAGAGACTCCGATTCTACAAACTTCACCTGGATTAGAACCTCATCTTAAGGCTTTTAAGACAAAGTTAGAAGAGCCGTTCAAGCAGAGTTCTTCAGATATTTATCTGCATACATCTCCTGAGTTTGCTATGAAAAAGCTGATTGTAGCAGGGCTTCCCCGTATTTTTCAGATGGCAAGGACTTTCCGTAACGAAGAAAGGTCAGCTACTCATCACCCTGAATTTATTATGCTTGAATGGTATCGAGTCGGAGTCGATTACAATGTGATTATGGAAGACTGCAAAGGTCTTTTAAGAAGCTGTCTTGATTCTGTAGGAGTCGATTCTTTCAATTACAATGGAAAAACATGCAATCCGTTTAAAGAATGGAAGCATCTAAGTGTTGCTGAAGCATTTAAGGAATATGCTGGAATCGATATTTTAGGAACAATCTCAGGCGACTCCGTTTCAGACCCAGAACCGTCACTGCTTGCAAAAGAAGCACGCCGCATAGGAATTGAACCTTCTGATACTGACAGATGGGAGGATATTTATTTCCGTATAGCGTTAGAAAAAATAGAACCATACTTAGGAATAGATGTTCCTGTGATTTTATATGACTACCCTGTTTGTATGGCAGCTTTATCAAGACAAAAACCACAAGACAAGCGTTTAGCAGAGCGATTCGAAGTGTATGTATGCGGTATGGAGCTGGCAAACGCTTTTTCCGAATTAACCGATGCCGAAATTCAAAGAAAAAGATTTATCCACGACATGGATTTAAAAGAAGAACTATACGGAGAGCGTTATCCAATAGATGAAGATTTTATTGATGCCATGACTTATGGAATGCCCGAATGTGCAGGAATAGCCCTTGGAGTCGACCGTCTTGTTATGCTCTCAACAGGAACTGAAAACATAGAAGACGTATTGTGGTTGCCTGTGAGGGAGTAGTTGATGTGGTAATAAAAAAACAAAAGAATAGACAAAAAGACTTTAAAAAGGTGCAATAAAGTATTATAGTCTGTAAAAGATAAATTGGCTTATTAAGTATTTTATAACGAGGATATATAAGTATGAGTGATAACAAACCGCAGACAGTCTATCGTAAAGATTATCAAAAACCTGATTATCAGGTTGATGAGGTAGACCTTGATTTTGACATTCACGATGACATCACTCATGTAACTTCTGTTATGAATATTCATAGCGAGCATGACCGCAGTGGTAATGTAAAACCTTTGGTTCTTGATGGGGACGAGCTTAACCTTGTTTCTTTGAAAATAAACGGGAAAACGCTGAAACCAGAAGATTATATTCTTGATGATAAGTTTTTAACTATTCCGAATCCTCCTGAAAAGTTCAAACTTGAAGTTAAAACAGACGTAAAGCAGAAAGAAAATACTCAGCTTCAGGGCTTGTACGATTCTGATGGTATTATTTGTACCAAGTGTGAAACAGAAGGCTTTAGGCGTATAACATTTTTCCCTGACCGTCCTGATGTAATGGCTAAATACACTACAACAATCAGAGCTGATAAAGAAAAACTTCCTGTGATGCTTTCAAATGGTAATTTCAAGGAAGAAGGCGAGCTTGAAGACGGCAGACATTACTCAAAATGGGTAGACCCTCACCCAAAACCATCATATCTATTCGCTGTTGTTGCAGGCAAGCTTGACCACGTTAAAGACAATTTTAAGACAATGTCTGGCAAAGATGTGTCTCTTAATATTTATTGTGAAAAAGGCAAAGGCGATAAATGCGACTATGCCATGGACTCCCTTAAACGTTCAATGAAATGGGACGAGGAAAAGTTTGGTCGTGAATATGATTTGGACATTTTTAATATCGTAGCTGTATCTAAGTTTAATTCTGGAGCTTGTGAAAACAAAAGCCTTAACGTTTTTAATGACGCTCTTGTTCTTGCAAATCCAGAAACAGCTACAGATGCAAATTATAAAAAGATTGAAAGCGTTGTTGGGCATGAATATTTCCATAACTGGACAGGCAACAGAGTTACAATTAAGCAGTGGCATGACCTTTCTTTAAAAGAAGGCTTTACAGTTTATCGGGATCAGGAGTTTTCTTCTGATGAACGTTCTCGTGCTGTTCAGCGAATACAGGACGTTTCCGACCTTAGAGCTGGACAATTTCCAGAAGATGCTGGACCTTCTGCTCACCCGATTCGACCAGATTCATATATTTCGGTAAGAAATATATACACAGGTACGGTTTATGAAAAAGGTGCTGAAGTTATCCGTATGCAGGAAAGATTGCTTGGTAAGGAAAAATTCAGAAAAGGTACAGACCTTTACTTTAAAAGGCATGACGGTAAAGCTATTACATGTGATGATTTTGTAAAAGCTATGGAAGATGCTAACAGTGTTGATTTGGCACAGTTTAAGCGTTGGTATTCTCAAGCTGGAACTCCAGATGTTACGGCTAAAGGAAAGTACGACGCAAAGACTAAAACTTATGAACTTACGCTGTCTCAAAAAACACCTGCAACTCCTGATCAACCTATAAAAAAGGATTTTGTTATTCCTGTAGAGGTAGGGCTTCTTGATAAAAACGGGAAAGATATGCCGTTGGATATTGAAGGCAAAACATCTAAAGTTCTAAAACTTACAAAAAGCACTCAGACTTTTAAGTTTGAAAATGTTGAAGAACCTCCTGTATTGTCTGCAAACAGAGGCTTTACCGCTCCTGTAAACATGAACATAGAGTATAGCGACAAGGAATATGCTCATCTTATGGCTCATGATTCTGATTTGTTTAACAGGTGGGACGCAGGTCAGCAGTATGCTACAAAAAACATGCTTCAAATGGTAAAAGATATTCAAAAAGGCAAAGAACCTAAGCCAGATGAAAGCTACATTAAAGCAATAGGCAGCTATCTTAAAGATGACAAGCTTGATAAAGAATTTGTTGCAGAAGCAATGGTCTTGCCTAGTGAAAAATATATTGCAGACCAAATGGACGTTATAGATGTTGATGCTATTCACAAAGCTCGTGGAGTTATGCAAAAAGCAATCTCTGTGGAGCTAAAAGATGAATTGCTCGCATCTTATGAGAAAAATCAAACTCTTGGTGAGTATTCTTATGATACGGAATCTATGGGAAAACGAGGCGTAAAAAATACTTCTCTTGCTTATTTGTCAAAAAATGATGAGCCAAAACTTCAAAAAATGATGGTTAATCAGTATTACAGTGCTAAAAACATGACTGACCGTGATTCTGCTATACGTTTTGTAGTAAACAGCGATAGTCCTAAACGCAAAGAAATTTTAGATGACTTTTATAATCGTTATAAAGACGAGTCTCTTGTCGTTGATAAATGGTTGTCCATGCAGGCTGTTGCTCCTCGAGCAGACACTCTTGATAAAGTAAAAGAGCTGATGAATCATGAAGGATTTGCTATGGATAATCCTAATAAAGTAAGGTCTTTAATAGGTGCTTTCTCTGCTGGCAATCCTGTTTGTTTCCATGCAAAAGACGGCTCTGGTTATGAGTTCCTTGCTGACCAGATGATAAAACTGGATAAGATAAATCCACAGGTTGCAGCTAAAATGCTGACTCCGCTGTCTCGCTGGAAAAAACTCGACCCAGAACGTCAGGAATTGATGAAAAAACAGCTAACAAGAATCATTAATGACCCTGAACTTTCTAGCAACTCATATGAAGTCGTATCAAAATCTCTTGCTATGGCAAAAGATGATAAAGTTAAAGGCTTTGCAAAAGACGGAGATGTAAAAGGCTTTGTAAGCGGAAATAAAGGAACTGGTGAACTAGCTCATTCCAATGAAAAGATTGGAAAAATTTCTATTGTGAAACAAGCTAAACAAAAATCTAATATGGCAGATTTGATTCCAAGACGAAAAATGGGAAGATAACATATCGTTTTATAAGTAAAATTCAAAGAGATTAAAATTATGATGGAAATAAAAAATATAAAAGAAGAAGTTATTTTTAAATCAGACACAGCTACAAAGATTGGAGAATGTGTTGAGCAGGCAGTTAAAGAAGGAGTAAGCCTTAAAGGTGCTTTTCTTGGACAGGCTAACCTTAAAGGAATAAACCTTGAAGGAGCAGACCTTGAAGGTGCTTACCTTAGTGCAGCACACCTTCAAGGAGCTAATCTTAAAGGAGCTAACCTTAAAGGAGCTAACCTTTGGCACTCTTTTCTTGAAGAAACTAACCTTGAAGGAGCAAAACTTGGATCAGCAAACCTTGATTATGCAAGAATTAATGAAGCTAACCTTGAAGGAGCAAAGCTTAGAAGTGCATCTTTTTTAAGAAGTAATCTTAGAGATACAAACCTTAATGAAGCAGATCTTACAGCTGCAAATCTTGATAGTGCCTTACTTAAAGGAACAAGTTTTGAAGGTGCTAATCTTAAAGCAGCCAGACTCGGTGAAACACGTTGCATTGACGAAGCCAATTTTAAAGAAGCGAACCTTGAAAGAGCAGATCTTAGATTAACAAATATTGAAGATGCTGAAATTGAAGGAGCTAACTTTACAGACGCTAAATTTTCAAGCACAGAAATTGCCAAAAAGTGCATAGATAAAGCTCAAAAAGGAAAAGATAAGCTTGCTGATGCTAGAAAAATTGAAGAAGCTCAAGATATGATTAAAAATTGCATGAGGCAAGCTAAAGATAATAGTTCTGAACAATCTCAAGCTCTACTTATGAAAAAAAAGATGCAGGAAAGATAAGATTAAATAAACAAGTATAGCTTTAGACGAGAATCTATAGTATGATTCTCGTCATGAGAGAGAATGCTGTATATAAAATTTGTCAAAAAGTTAGTTTGTGGGCGGGAAAGAACCTGCAGCCTATTTTAAAAATAGCAGGTGTCTGTATTAAGAAAACAGAAAAAAACAGTGAGGCTAAAATCCGTGCTTTATTGGCTGTAGGTATAGATAGTTCTTTTTTAGCTGATACCAAAGGCTTTGTGGAAATAATCAATAAGCCAAATTCTTATTTCTTTGGTCATAAATTATCCAAGTTGATTGGGAAGGCTTTTTTTAATTTTATCCCACAGGAACAGCTTTCTGAATGGCGTTCAAAATTTGCAGTTCTTCTTTCTTCTGGAAAGCCTGTTAGTTTTGAAACAGAATGTGATGACAGGTGGTATATAACTAATCTTTACCCTGTAATGTTAAAAGGTGAAGTATCTGGAGTTTCGTTGTGTTTTCGTGATGTTACAGAGCAACGGCAGTGCTTGACTAGTTTAAGAAAAACATCAGATAGATTGAAAACAGCAGAAAAATTGGCTCATCTTGGTTATTTTGAGTGGAATAGTATTGAAAATAGTTATTTGTGGTCTGGTGAAACAGCCCATATTTTTGGTTTTGCAGGCTGCAAAGCTCCAGAAGACAACGATATTCTGAAAAGAATACATCCTGACGATGTTAAAGCTTTTCTTGATACACAGCGACAAGTTATTGAAACAGGTGAAGTTCAAGCTATTAACTGTCGTATAATTACAAAAAATGGTTCTGTGAGGTACATTAATACGATAAGTAGACCTTATTTTAATGATAACAATGAAATAACTCGCATATTTAGTACTGTCTTAGATATTACTGAACAAAAAAGAACAGAGGAAGCTCTAGAACTAGCCAGAGAACAAGCTGAAAAAGCTAATAGTGTAAAATCATATTTTTTAGCAGCAGCAAGTCATGATTTGCGTCAACCTTTGCAGGCATTAAATTTGTTTGCAGATGCTCTTTTCAACGAAAAATTAAGTGAAAGAGCAAAAATGTTATCAGAAAAAATCTGTGTATCTTCTGAAGCTTTGGGAAACCTTTTAAATAATATTCTTGATATTTCACAAATAGAATCAGGAAGCTTGATTCCAAAAAGCGAAGTGTTTTCAATAGGAAAACTGCTTGAGAGTTTAGTTTGTGAATATCAACCAGCGGCTAGTCAGAAAAATCTTGATTTACGGTTGTTTCTTCCAAAAGCAGATGTTTATGGAGATGCTGTTCTAGTGGAAAGAATAGTACGTAATTTACTGACAAACGCTATTCATTACACAAATGAAGGCGGCATTCTTATAGGGTGTCGTTATCGTGCTAATAACAGATTGCTGTTAGAAGTGTGGGATACTGGTATAGGTGTTCAAGAAGAACATAGAAACATGATTTTAGAAGAGTTTTATCAGGTAGATAATAAAGTAAGAAGCAGGAAGGACGGAGTAGGTCTAGGGCTTGCTATATCTAATGGTCTGGCAAAGTTAATTGGGACGCATATACAGATGCGTTCACGTGCAGGAAAAGGTTCGGTGTTTTCTTTTGAATTACCTATTGTAAAACAACAAAAATATTTCCATGAAGAGAAAAATGATTGTGAATTTGATAAACAAAAACCTTCTGATTCTTCGATTGCAGTTATAGATGATGATGTAGAAGTTCTTGATGGAATTGTTGAAATTCTTGAATTAGAGGGGTATTCAGTTTTTTCTTATGCCTCTGCAAAAGAAGCAATAAAAAAGCTTGGTGAAAAAACAATAGATATGATTATTGCTGATTACAGATTAGACGATTCTTTTACAGGATTTGAACTAATAGAAAAAATCCAAAATATGTATAACAAAAAAATCCCATCAATGGTGTTGACTGGTGATTTGGATAGTGAGCTGATTATAAATGCAGAAATGCAGAACATTTTAATTGCTCATAAGCCTTTGTCAGCTTCATCATTCATAGCTTTAGTAAAAGAATCTATCAAAATTTAGATATTTTTCATTCATCAATAACCTTAAAATTATCCACATCAAAAAGCCCGAAATCGGTGATTTTTAAGTGTGGAATTACTGGTAATGGGAGAAAAGCTAGTTGAAGAAAAGGTTCGTCTAATGCGATGCCCATGTCTTTGGTGGTAGAGCGTAACTTTCTCAAAGTTTCTTCTACTTCTTTGTAAGGCTTGTCAGACATTAATCCGCCGATTGGCAGTGCTATTTCAGCGATAACTTTTCCATCTTTGACAGCAACAAAACCTCCGCCTAGTTCTATCAGGCGGTTGACCGCAACAGTCATGTCATCATCATTAGTTCCGACAGTACAAATGTTATGGCTGTCGTGTCCTACTGTTGAACCTAAAGCACAGTTTCCTTGTAATCCAAAGCCTTTTACAAAGCCACGCCCGATGTTGTCATTAGAACCATGACGAGCCAGAACGCATACTTTTGCTGTGTCTTGCGATGGGTCTTGATGTTTTTCACCATTTTTAACAGGAAGGTCTAGCTGTAATTTCTCGGTAATAATTGAGTTTGGAATAATTCCTATTACAGTTGTGGAAGTTTTTTTAGATTGAATACGAAAATCTGCTTTAGTAACAGGTGAGCGTTTTACTGTATTATAACCAATATTATTTTTTCCTGTTTGCTGAGTAAATATATCAGGCGTAACAATCTTTCCTGATTTGATAACAGTTTTTACTGTGCATTGTTCTAGATTTTCCAGCAAAACAATATCTGCAAGATAACTAGGGGCAATAAGCCCTCTGTCTTTAAGCCCGAATCCTTGAGCTGCCGACCATGACGCTGCTCTATAAGCCATTATTGGAGAAGCCCCAGCTTTGATAGCAAGCTTTATCAGATGGTCAATATGCCCTTCATCTGCTATATCAAGCGGATTCCTGTCATCAGTGCAAAAAGCCATAAATGGCGAGTTTATTTCATCTAACAAAGGAGCAAGAGCGGTTACATCTTTGGAAACGCTTCCTCCTCGCATTAATACCTGCATACCTTTGCGGAGTTTTTCTTTTGCTTCATCATATGTAGTTGATTCGTGGCAGTTTTTAATCCCTACAGCACAATAAGCGTTGAGTTCTTTGCCTGATACAAGAGGGCAGTGTCCGTCTATATGACAGCCTTTGAATGCTTCTAGTTTATCAAGGACTTTCTCGTCTTTATGGAATATTCCTGGGAAATTCATGAATTCGGCAAGCCCTATTACTTTCGGGTGGTTTTTGAATTTAAGCAGGTCTTTGTATGTTAGTTTTGCACCAGAAGTTTCCATATTAGTCGCAGGAACACAGGAGCTAAGCTGAACTCTTAAATCCATTACAAGCGATTCTGATGCTTTTAAGAAATATTCAATAGCCTCTTTGCCAAGGACATTGCTCAGTTCATGAGGGTCGCATATAGCCGTTGTAGTTCCATGAGGCAGAACGCATTTGTCAAATTCATGCGGTGTAAGTAATGATGATTCAACATGCATATGAGTATCTATAAAAGCTGGAACGGCAAATAAACCAGTGCCGTCTATTTCTTTCTTGCCGTCATATTCTTCATAAATTCCAACTATTTTATCATTGCAAATGGCAATATCAGAAATATCAACTTCACCAGTTACAACGTTAACAAGGTTGACATTTTTTATAACAAGGTCTGCGTTTCTATGACCTAAAGCCTGATCAATTGTATTTTTGAGTTCTTGCTGTTCAGTCTCCATGTCTTCACCTTAAGAAATATCAGAATGACGTGTTGGTGGTAAAAAGCTACACTCTCATTGCATAAAAATCAATCAAACAGCAACACTATTGTATAACATAGCCATATTTTATTATTATTTATTGGTTGTTTGATGTAACATTGCATAACTTTTAGTAAGAGGCATGGTAAATGATTGAAGCTTATTCAGAAATTCTAGGCTTGGTAGAGCGTCTTCACAGGCATTTTCTTGACGTTTTGCGAGTAGAGTTACGTAACATTGGTGTTGATGATATTAATGCGGTTCAAGCTCTTTTGTTGGTGAATATCGGATCTGAAGAAGTTGTTATCCGTGACCTTAAAGACAGGGGCTATTATCATGGTTCTAATGTTTCGTATAATATTAAAAAACTTACACAGGCTGGCTATATCGTTCAGGAAAAAAGCGTTCAGGACAAACGTGCTATATGTCTTCGCTTGACAGAAAAAGGCTTGAAGCTGTGTGAAAGTATGTCTGAATTGCAGCAGTATATTGCAGAACAGATAGACACTGCTCCTGATAGTAAAGTTAAGTTTCGTAATGCCTCAGAAACTCTTGAGTGTCTTGAGAGGACGTTCACCAACTATGTCAGGTACGGTCGCAAATAAACCAAAAAACCGCCCTTTTGCCCCATTACTGCGTCATGAACCTTGCCTCAAATGCTCACGTACTTTTAGTACGCTCCGCTTTTCTCAAGAACCATTCCTAGTACTGGAACAAAATCCTCGGTTTTTGTAATGCCGCTCTTTTGCCCCATTACTGTGTCTTGAACCTTGCTCAAATGCTCACGTACTTTTAGTACGCTCCGCTTTTCTCAAGAACCATTCCTAGTACTGGAACAAAATCTTTGGTTTTTGTAATGCCACTCTTTTGCCCCTGTACGTCGTTTTATGTCATTGCGAGGAGCAAAGCGACGTGGCAATCTTTTTGCGATGTTCGCAATGACAAATTTTTATTATTCAGGCAAATCCATTTCCAGAATTGTCATGTGAAAATCGTATGATATTTCACCTTCGTCTTCATCTTTGAAAACAACTCCAATAAATTCATTTCCAAGACTTACTTCTACAGAAGAATCTTCTTGAGGTCCTGCTCTTAAAATAAATTTTTCTGTACCGAATTTTTCTCGTAGATACTGCTGTACACGGACTATTTCTGCTTGATTCAATCTATGCTCCTGTCGCATTTGTAAGAATAATTTAGATGTATAAGTTAGCTCTATATAGCACACATTGTTTTTATTTTGATACAAATTTATAAAAATGATTGTAGATTGATATAATTCTGAATACTCTTATTAAAAGTGTTGCTTTTTCAAATAATTAAGGGGAAATTAAAATGTTAGGTATGAGTGCAAAACAAAAAGTTTTAATTGCTCAAGGCGGAGGACCAACAGCTGTAATAAACGAGTCCCTTGTAGGGGCTGTTCTTGAAGCTAGAAGGTTTAGCAATGTAAAGTTTGTTTATGGTGCTGTTCACGGTGTTCGTGGTATTATTGATGAGAATTTTGTAAATCTTTCCAGAGAAACAACATCAAATCTGGAATTAGTAGCAAAAACGCCATCATCTGCTCTTGGTTGTACTAGGGATAAGCCAGATTTAAAATACTGTCATGAAATATTTAAAGTGCTTAAAGCCCACGAAATAAGATATTTTCTATATATCGGTGGCAATGATTCATCTGATACGGTGCGAATCGTTGCAGAAGAAGCTAGAAAAGCAAACTATCAACTACGCTGCATTCATATTCCAAAAACAATTGATAATGATCTTGTATGTAATGACCATACTCCAGGTTTTCCTTCCGCAGCTAGATTCGTTTCTCAGGCACTTATCGGAGTTAATCGTGATAGCTGGGCATTAGGCGGTACTGTCATTACAGTTATTATGGGAAGACACGCAGGCTTTCTTACTGCTGCATCTACAATTGGTAAGAAATTTGACGATGACGGACCTCATCTTATCTATATTCCTGAGCGTGTTTTCAGCAGAGATAAATTTCTTACCGATGTAAAAAGAATCCATGACCAGCATGGGCGTTGTATTATTGCAGTTAGTGAAGGAATCCATGATGAATCTGGAGTTCCTATCGCTGCTAAACTTGCTAAAAACGTTGAAAAAGATGCTCATGGTAATGTTCAGTTGTCTGGTTCAGGAGCTTTGGGAGATTTGCTAGCGAATGAGATAAAGGACAATCTTGGTATTAATAGAGTCCGTGCGGATACTCTTGGATATATGCAGCGTTCATTTGTAGGTTGTGTTTCTGATGTTGACCAGCGTGAAGCTCGTGAAGTCGGTGAAAAGGCTGTTCAGTTCGCTATGTGGGGGAAAGAAGATGGTTCTGTTACCATTGTTCGTACTGGATACTATTCAGTAGATTACAAACTTGTTCCTTTGTCAGATGTAGCTGGAAAAACCAAGGTAATGCCTGATGAATATATTGCAGAAAGTGGAACAGATGTTACAGATGCTTTTAGAATGTATCTGCGTCCTCTTCTAGGCAGTGGTATGCCTGATGCATATCGTTTGAGAGTTCCATATGTTGATAAGATTCTAAATAAATAAGCAGTGTTAAAGGAAACAGTTGCTAAAAACACCACTCTGCTGTCATTTTCCTCCCTGCTCGTCATACCCGAAATTTTAATTTCGGGTATCCAGCCTTTCTTAAAAAGATTCTGGATTCCCAGCATTTGGCTGAGAATGACGGCGAGGGGTGCTTAAGCTCGCAATTGTTACTTAAAACCATGCTATATTATATACAGAACATTGAAGAGGTTTGATGTTTTTTGCCTATTGGAAAAATATTTTTTCAATAGGCAAGCAGGCGAACGATTGTCTCGCAATAGGTCTTAAAAGACCGTCGTCATCTTAATCTTCGCCTGCATACCT